>JAQCBG010000043.1 GCA_027621485.1 Pseudomonadota bacterium | reverse complement strand
CATCTAATAAGATTCGCATAGGTGTAAATGGATCTTATATATTAGATAGTTGGTTTATGTCTAAAGCAATAGAGACCGCAAAAGATGCAGATACGAAAACTGCTTTAGAGGATATAAAAAATTCTTTAGGAAGATTTATTGGATTTATTGATCTAGATTATGCTCTAGGTACAAATTGGAGTGTCGGAGTTTCTAGTTTTTATATAAATTATTCTACACTCCATCAGCTTGGGCAGAGTGTTTTAGATAAAGCTCAAGATTCTCTTCCGGAAGATTTAAAGGGCTTAGTAGATGATGCGGCAGTGAATGAGAGTGTTTTTGGGCTGCTTGCGAATTTTAAATACTCGCCTTCTTTTCTTCAATGGGAGAAATCTCAAGCTTACATGCAATTTGGATTAGGCATTGGTAATGGATTATTTGCAAAGGGGTCACCAATTGGATTTGCAGGATCTCTTGGCGCTGGAGTTAATATTGATATTACAGATAATATATATTGTAATTTCTCAGCTAGATTTGTATTACCTGGGCTTAGATTGCCAATTAGTGCGCTCGGTAAGTCTGATGAACTTACTACTGATGAAATAAAAGACTTAAAAATTGCATTTTCTTTACCTGTTACTGCAATTGGTGCTGGAATTGGATTTACATTCTAAAGGAAAAAGAGGGGCTATATAATAAGTATAGTATTTATCAGCATAAGTACTAATTGCATTTTTATAAGGCCTGAATGCCTTTATTTGTGGAGTATTCAAAATGTAATGGCTTTTCTGGATAAATGAGTTTATATGCGCTGTTTGCAGCGAGCGCCGCTTCTGCAAAGCCAGTTAATATAAGCTTCAGTTTGCCATTATATTTTGCAATATCTCCTATTGCAAATACTCCTTCTATGTTGGTTTGCATATTTGTTTGATCTACTACAATATGATTGTTTTCAATATTTAAATTCCAATCTAAAACTGGCCCAAGGCTCATCTTAAGACCAAAAAATGAAAGTAAATAATCTGCTTTTACCTCTATATTCTCTTCTTCTCCTTCTGGAAATTGCTTTATAGAGATATGCGTCAAAACCCCATTGCGCCCTATAAGACTATGCAATTGATATGGAGTTAAAATTTTAAAGTTATTGCTTGCTTTTTTGTGCATTTGATCAACATTTGCTTGTAAAGCTCTAAATTTACTTCTTCTGTGAACAACATAAATGCAATTGGCAATATCAGAGAGTGCAAGTGCCCAATCTACTGCTGAATCTCCGCCGCCCGCAATTACTACATCTTTATTTCTGAAATTTTCTATTTCCACGACAGAATACAGAATGCATCCACTTTTTTCAAATTCACCTATAGAATGTAAATTTGGTTTATTTGGAGTAAAGGCACCGCACCCAGCTGCAATTATAACTACTCTTGCGCTGATTGATTTTCCGCATTCTGTTTGTGCAATGAAAGTGTTATTTACTTTATCAATAGAAATAACTTTTGAATTGCAATATATCTTTGGATCAAAGGGCGCAATTTGTTGTTTAAGATTATTGATCAGATCTTCTGCCGTAATAAACGGATGCGCTGGAATATCATATATAGGTTTTTTGGGATATAACTCAATGCACTGACCACCAAGCTTTGGCAAGCTATCTATAATACAACTCCTCATGCCCAGCATTCCAGCTTCAAAAGCTGCAAAAAGTCCAACAGGTCCGCCACCTATAATAAGAACTTCATACATAATAATTACCTTCAATTATAAATTCTATACAAGAAATTCTTTTCATCATCTATAATGCACAAATTTCGACCGTACAATCAAAAATAAAAAAGATTTATGATGACTTTTTATTATTTTTACGAGTAAAAAGCTCTTTATATTTTTAAAAGTAATGAGGAGCCGCTCATAATATCTGGTTTTGCAATATTCATAATATCTAATATTGTTGGAGTGATATCTGCAAGTTCGCCAAATTTTTTGCACCTAAATTTACTTTGTGAGTTTACAGAATATAGCCTATCTTCATGACTTATGCAGATGAATGGAACTTTATTTTTAGTATGAGATGTGTGTTTTTGATTGAATTGTTGATTAAACATTTCTTCTGCGTTGCCGTGATCTGCGGTAATGATTAAATTATATCCATTTTTTACAGATGCATCATATATCTTTTTTAAACAGTCATCTATAATAGAACAAGCTAGTTTTGCAGCATCTATATTGCCTGTATGGCCAATCATATCTGCTGCTGCAAAATTAACGCAGATAAAATTGAATTTTTGAGTTTCGAGATTTGATATTACAACATTTGTTATTTCTCTTGAAGACATCTCTGGCGTTTTATCATATTTATCTACATTCGGTGATGCAATCATTATTCTCTGCTCTCCCTGAAATGCCTCTTCTCTTCCTCCATTGAAAAAGTAAGTGACATGTGCGTATTTTTCGGTTTCTGCTATTCGAAGTTGGGTAAGACCAGAAGAAGATATAATACTTCCAAGCGTATCTTGTATATTGCACTCTTTAAATAAAGATGGAATGAATTGATCTAGATTTTTTGAATAACTAATCATTCCGCATGCAGATGCAATTTTTGGAGTCATAATTCGTTCAAATTCTTGAAAGTCGGGATCTAGTATAGAGCTTAATAATTGCCTTACTCTGTCTGCTCTAAAATTACACATAAATATAAAGTCCCCATCTTGAATGCCATTATATCCGCTTGCTATATGTGGCTGAATGAATTCATCTACGGTTTCTGCGTCATATTGTTGATCAATAAAATTTTCTACATCAAAAAATGAAGGCGCGAATCCATTTACAACTGCAATATAATATTCTCTTGTTCTCTCCCATCTTTTATCTCTATCCATTGCAAAATACCTACCAGATATAGTAGATGGACTTTGTTTGATATTCTCTTGCAGATCAAGTAAATATCTCTTTGCACTTTTTGGCGATGTATCTCTTCCATCTAGTATTGCGTGAATGCATATTTGAGCTTTATGATATTTAAATAAAGTGCAGATATACTTTAAGTGCTCTATATGCGAATGCACACCACCATCTGATATGAGACAAAATATATGGCAAACTTTCCCCGAATCTTTAACTTTTTTTATAAAAGAAATAATTTTCTCCTCCAAAAGCCCACTTGATATTGCATTATTAATCTTTGTTAAGCTTTGCGGTATAGCTCTTCCTGCGCCAATTGTAATGTGACCAACTTCGGAATTACCAACTTGCCCCTCTTCAAGCCCAACAGCGGGACCGCTTGCATTTAATTCTGCAGTGTTGCACTTTGTGTATATAAGATCTAGAAACGGTATTTTCGCAAGAGATATTGCATTATATTTTTTTTGCTTTGATATGCCCCAGCCATCAAGTATACAAAGAATTACTTTTTCCATATTTGCATAACTAAATCTTTAAATACATTACCTCTTTCTTTGAAGTTATTCCATTGATCAAAAGAAGAGCATCCGGGAGATAATAATACTGTACCATGTTTTATCTGTTTTTTATAAATTTCTCTTAGAGCGTTTTCAAGTGTTTCGCTAATGCTATATTGCACCCCTAATTTATGCATAATTTTTGCAAATTTCTCTGCGCTCTTCCCTATTAGATATGCGCAAGATATATTATGAACAACATCTTTAATTTTCTCTATACTTGCTTCTGTCTCTTTACAAATGCCGCCTGCAATCCATTGTATATTTGAAAAAGAGCGCAGCGCTGCAATACTAGAATCAATATTTGTTGCCTTGCTATCATTGACAAAATCTAAATCATATTTTTTCAATACATGCTCAACTCTATGAGGTAGCATAGCAAACGAAGCGCACGCCAGATAAAATTCTTCTATATTGAAAATTTTGCCAATCTTGTTTAAAGCACTTTTGACTGCGAAAATTGCAGTATATATATTTTCTTTATGATGAAATTTTTTTATTATGTCTATTGGTATATCAATGTCATTTTTTTTATTTATCTCTTCGTTTATATTGATCATTGTTTGATGTGAGAGATAGTGCATATTTTTGGTATATGCGCATCCAGCAATAATTGCAACATCGTCTTTGTTTTGTGTTCTAAATATTCTTGCTTTGGCATTTACATATTGATTCATATTGTCATATCTATCCATATGATCTTCTGCAATTCTAAGGCATATTGCAATATCAAAATGCATTTTTTGAAGTAGCTCAAGTTGAAATGAGGAGATTTCTAATACGTAAAATTCATTTTTTTTACTTAAATGTTTGAGGTGAAGAGTTGGGATTCCAATATTTCCTCCAAGTTCCGCTTTGATTGATAAACTATTAAGTGTATGCGCAATAAGTGATGAGACCGTAGATTTGCCATTTGTGCCGGTATACCTATGTATATTGGTTTTGGGGCTGCGATTTGGAGTAATTCAAGATCAGAAAGTATCTTTATATTAAATTTTTTAATGTCTAGATATATATGATTAAAATTAGTACTAGATTTGAGTGCTATGCCTGGGCTTATAACTGCATATTCTACCTCACTCCAATTAATTGCTTTATAATCATTTAATTGCAGCGCCTTAAAAGATTTATTTTGAATATATTGTTGAAATTCAGGCAATTGTTTTATTTGTTCTAAGACTTTTATAGAGTCGTCCAAGCCAATTACATTAAAGCCAGAATATAGTAACGCCTCAGCAGTACTTCTTCCTGTAATTCCAAGCCCAATAACAATTGCTAAATATTTATTTTGTAATTTAATTGTAATCATATAGTGTATTATTGCACTAACTATACTAACTAATTAAAAGTATAACAGATAAAACACATAATACAAATGATACAATCCAAAATCTCACAACGATTTGAGTTTCTGGCATTCCTATTTGTTCAAAATGATGATGTATTGGTGTCATCTTAAATATTCTTTTTTTATTGCGCAATTTATATGATCCAACTTGTAATATCACAGATAAAACTTCTATAACAAAAACACCGCCCGCAATAAATAAAATAATCTCTTGTTTAATGATAACGCTAACAGATCCAAGTAGCGCGCCTAATGCAAGACTACCAGAATCGCCCATGAAAATTTTTGCAGGAAAGCAGTTATACCAAAGAAATGCAAGGCAAGATCCGCTTGCTGCCATGAGTGGTATTATTAGTTCTTGTGCCTCTTTGATATAAAGAATTTGAGAATAAAATATAGCATGCGATTCATTAGATGCTAAGTAGCTCGCAGTAGCAAGGCAAAAAGATACCAATATAAACGGCATACTCAGAAGTCCATCTAGTCCATCTGTGAGATTCGTGGCATTTGCAGATCCAGATATTGTAAAAAATGTTAGCAAATAATGCGCTATAATACTGCTAATTCCATAGCAAAATGGAATGTTGATTATAATCTGATCTTGTGAATCATTAGAGGGTAGTAAAGCAAAATAATAAAATATTAAAGTTATAAATACCTGAAGTAACATCCTGATTTTTACAGATAGTCCTTTGTGATTTTTGTACTTTAATTTTGCAAAATCATCAGCAAATCCTATACACGAAAAGCATAACACAACAAGCATAGTCCATATTATATACTTGGAAAATAGAATGTCAGCGCATAAAAAAACGCCCAGAAAAAATGACAATACGATCAATACACCACCCATTGTTGGAGTGCCTTGCTTTACTATATGAGTTTTTGGTCCTATTGCTCTGATAGGCTGTATTGCAATATTTTTTACCGTAATAAATGATATAAATTTCTTTCCACAAAAAAGATGCGCAAAAAAAGTTATAAGAAAGGCGATTAATCCTCTCAATACTACATTATAATGCGCGAGAT
>JAQCBG010000042.1 GCA_027621485.1 Pseudomonadota bacterium | reverse complement strand
TTTGTAGGCCACATGTTGAAAGGCTTAAATATACATATAATATCACCTGGAAACCAATAAAAAGCATTGCATGTATCACATTTATAAAAATTCCACCAACGTTGTACACCATAATGATCTCCATATTCAGTACGCCCTTCTGTATGGTTGAGTAAATAAAAGTGTTCATGACTGGACGTCGTATGGCGTCGCGAACTGAGTTTATATCTTCCTGGCATTATTTATAGTTAAAAAGCATCTTGAAAATGCAAGTTACTCAAAAAAATCAATCACAGCAATAAATCAATAAATTATTTTTATTTTATTGAGCTTGCAATTAACGCTGCGTATAATTTATTGTATAAATGTTAAAAATTCCTGAAATTTTTTATAGGAGTTTTTATTGTTGATTTTAATGACTTGAATAAGTAATGCAAAACTGTATAGATAAAATAGAATTAGATACCTCTGTATATTCATTTTTTTCACTGCAAAAACTAAGTGCTATAGAGAATTTTGATATATCTTATATTCCAATATCTGCAAGAATTTTACTAGAGAATTTACTTAGATCCGTAGCTAAAGAACAAGCTACGCAAGATCAAATAAAAAACTTTATAAAAAAAGTTTTGATCACTAAAGATTCGAAAGATTTATTATGCGAAATGCCATTTTTCCCAGCAAGAGTTCTTATGCAAGATTTTACAGGCGTTCCTGCTGTTGTTGACCTTGCATCTATGAGAGATGCTCTTTTTGCTATTGGAGGAGATCCAAGTAAAATTAATCCTAAAATTCCTGTAGATCTTGTTATAGATCACTCAGTACAAGTTGCAACATACGGTAATGACAGCGCCCTGAGCATCAATACTAAAATTGAGATGGAAAATAATTCAGAGAGATATGAATTTTTAAAATGGGGTCAGGAAGCGCTTGAGAATTTTAGAGTCGTGCCACCTGGAAACGGCATATGTCATCAAGTAAATCTTGAGTATTTAGCAAGTGTTGTTTGTATTGAAAAAGGCGAGATATATTCAGATACTGTTGTTGGAACAGATAGCCACACAACTATGATTAATGGACTTTCTGTTCTTGGATGGGGCGTTGGAGGCATTGAAGCTGAAGCTGCAATGCTTGGTTGCCCAATTCCAGTAAATGTACCAGATATTATTGGGGTGAAATTAGAAGGTGCTTTAAAAGAAGGTGTAAATGCAACTGATCTTGTGCTTTATATTGTTGAGCTTCTTAGAAAAAATAATGTTGTTGGAAAATTCGTTGAATTTTTTGGAGAAGGTTTAGATGAAATAACGTTAGAAGATAGGGCCACAATTGCAAATATGGCGCCAGAATATGGCGCAACTTGCGGATTTTTTCCTATAGATGAAAAAACTCTAGCATATTTACATGCTACTGGAAGAGATAAAAATCATATAAATTTAATAAAGCAATACGCAAAAAAACAACATCTTTGGAGAGAAGATGGAGAAAATTTCATATTTAGTAAACTTTTGCATTTTGATTTATCTACTGTCAATTCTAGTATTTCTGGACCAAAAAGACCTCAAGATAGAATTTTATTGCAAGATGCATCTTTAAATTTTCAAAATGCATTACAATCGCTAAATCAAAATCCTGATAATATAGGGAGAAAATTTCAATATAACAAAGATGAAGCGCAAAGTAATGCCGCAATTAAATCTCAAAACAAAGAAGATATATTAGAAAATGGATCCGTTGTAATTTCTGCCATTACAAGTTGTACAAATACCTCCAATCCATTTGCAATGATAGGCGCTGGTATTATTGCAAAGAATGCCGTACAACTTGGTATTTCTGTAAAGCCGTGGGTTAAAACCTCTATTGCGCCTGGCTCTAAAGTTGTTGGAGAGTATCTTGTTAAAAGTGGTCTTGATAAGTATTTAGAAAAGCTAGGTTTTTATATTGTTGGTTATGGATGCACAACTTGCATTGGTAATTCTGGTCCACTTTTACCAGAAATTGAAAATGTAATTCACTCTAATAATCTTGTTGTATGCTCAGTTCTTTCTGGAAATAGAAATTTTGAAGGCAGAATTCATCCATTGGTAAGGGCAAACTATTTAGCATCACCAATGCTTTGTATTGTATATGCAATAGCTGGAAATATGAATATTGATATTACAAAAGAAGCAATTGCAATAAATGAGAATGGTAAGGAGGTATATTTAAAAGATATATGGCCTAAAGGCTCTGAAATTAGAGATGTTATCTCGTCTTATATTACGCCATCTATTTTTAGAGAGAAGTATGAAAATGTTTTCAAAGGTGATAGCGCATGGCAAAATATAAAAGTGCAGGGTAGCGATTTATACGAATGGAGAGAGAGTAGCTATATAAAAAATCCACCATTTTTTGAGGCATTAAAATCTAATAACCTGCAAAATAATACCAAAGACATTCAAGATGCAAGAATACTCGCTATATTTGGAGATAGTATTACAACAGATCATATAAGCCCAGCTGGAAGTATCTCTGCAAATAGCCCTGCAGCTTCTTATCTTTTACAGATGAATATTCCAAAAGAAGATTTTAATTCTTATGGCTCTAGAAGAGGAAATCATGAAGTTATGATGCGCGGTACATTTGCGAATATTAGAATCAAAAATAAGATCTTAAAAGGGAAGGAGGGTGGATATACTATGTATTTTCCAGATCAACAAGAAATGAGTATATATGATGCATCAATGCTATATAAAAAACAAAATACTCCGCTTGTTATATTTGCTGGCAAAGAATATGGTACCGGATCTTCTAGAGATTGGGCTGCAAAAGGTACTATGCTTCTTGGAGTTAAAGCTGTGATTGCAGAAAGTTTTGAGCGTATACACAGATCTAATTTGATTGGAATGGGAGTTATTCCTCTTCTTTTAGAGGATAAAGATATGCTATCGGTATTATCTGGAGATGAAATTATTAGTTTAGATGGTATTTCTAAGATTAATATGAGGTCTCTTGTTATATGTAATATATATACATCAGATAAAAAACTCATAAAGACTATTCATTTAAAAGCTGCAGTAGATACGGCATCTGAAGTAAAATATATTAAAGCAGGTGGAGTATTACAATCCGTGCTTCTTGATTTAAAATAAAAAAGATGCGCAAATTACTACTTTATTAGCATTTTTGATGCGCTAATTTGTATTAGCATCACAAGTGTGACGTTAACTTTTAACTAGCATTGCTGAAATACTGCCACTTGCAACTACTTCTTGATCTACACTTGCAGAAGAAGAGAGTTGCCAATAATTACCTCTTGATTTTTCAATGACAACATTAAGAAATAATGTATCTCCTGGTACAACAGTTTTTCTGAATTTAAATTTTTCTATACTTGTAAAATATGGAATATAGGAATTATCAGATTCTATGCCGCTTGCAGCAAGAATTGCTGCTGATTGTGCAAGTGCTTCAACAATGAGTACGCCTGGCATAACTGGTTTTGTAGGAAAATGCCCAACAAAAAACTGCTCATTTATAGTGACATTTTTTAAAGCAAGGATGCTTTTGTTTGGCTCAATATTAATAACTTTATCAACCAACATCATTGGATATCTATGAGGTATTAATTTTAATATTTCTTCTATTAAAATTTGTTTCATATTTTTATCTAGATCATTTTTAAAGATTAATACAGAAGTTCCATTTCTAGCATTGCAACTGAAAAATCACAAGGTTATATAGAAGAAGATTCAAAAATACCATACTTCCAAAATGAAGCTTTAATATACAATATATATTCTTTTATGAATATTTTTAATGCAAAAAAGGTATAAAATGCATGCAACTTAAGCTGCAAAATCATATTGCAAAAGAATTATATAAAAATTTTAAAAGCTTTGTACGTAAAGCTTTTGCGGTACTTCATTCGGAAAAAACTTTCTTAGATAACTGGCATATAGATTTAATATGTCAATACTTAGAAGCCCTGCAATCTGGAAAAATTAAAAGATTAATTATTAATATGCCACCAAGGCATTTAAAATCAATTTGCACAAGTGTTGCATGGCCAGCTTGGATTTTAAGTATGGATGCAACTGCAAAGATAATAGTTGCAAGTCATAGTCAAAATCTTAGCACTAAACATAGTATAGACTGTAGAAATTTAATGCAAAGTACTTGGTATAAAGCATTTTTTCCTCAAAGTATTATATTAAAAGGCGCAAATACAAAGCAAAAATTTTCTACAATGCATCATGGATGTAGAATAGCAACATCTGTTGGCTCTAGTTTAATTGGAGAGGGGGCTGATTATATTGTAATAGATGATCCAATAACACCAGAGCAAAGTGCAAGAAAGCTTTCAAGAGAAAAAGTAGTGAATTGGTTTAAAGGTACAATTGCGCCAAGACTTAATAATAAAAAATTAGGTAAAATAGTTCTTGTGATGCAGCGCTTACATCAAGATGACTTGTCTGCCGAGTTTATCAAAAATGGTCAATGGGAGCATTTAAAATTACCCGCAATTTCAGATGAGCCAAGAAAATTTTTCCTTCAAGGAAAAAAGATACTAGACAATAAAGAAAGATATCTACATCAAGATGCGCTCGGAGAAAGAGAATTAGAAGAAATAAAGAAAGAGATAGGTAGTTTTGCATTTGCAGCTCAATATCAACAAGAGCCGTATTCAATAAATTCAGGTATTATTAAATCTCATTGGATAAAGATATATAAGGATATACCATATAATGCCTGTTGTACGCTTTTTCAAAGCTGGGATTGCGCAATAAAATCTGGCATACAAAATGACTACACTGTATGCACGACATGGAAAGTATGTGATGATATCATATATTTAGTAGATGTATTTAGAGCGAGAATTGAATATCCTAGATTAAAAAAAGAAGTCATGCATTATGCGCAAAAATTTAATCCAGAAGCTATAATAATAGAAGATCATGCAAGCGGACAACAAGTTGCACAAGAACTTGAAAATAAGATTCCAATTATAAAATACAGACCAAAATGGAATAAAGAAATGAGGCTTTTATTATGCTCATCTTTATTTGAATCTGGAAAGATTATGTTTCCAGAATATGCAGATTGGCTTTTTGAATTAAAGAACGAGCTCTTTCAATTTCCGCATACAAAACATGATGATCAAGTAGATTCCATCACTCAATTCCTTCATTGGTATAAATCTCGCATCTACTCACTGCAGAAAAATCGCAATAAACATAAGATTGAAATTATTGATTTTTAATTCTTCTTAAACGCGTTTTTTAAAAATGTGCCACCAATTTCTATTCCCTTTGCATCTATTCCATGTCCAAGTCTTTGCATAGCATGATTTTCCACATCTATTTTATATGATTGTAATTTTTTTAAAGCAACGTTCATATATTGTATTGGTACAATTTCATCCTCTTTACCATGAATTAAAGCAATTTTTGTTTTAATTGCTTTTGCATGCTCTGGCAGGTCAATTAAAAGCCCAGAATAGCAAAGCGCAGCACAAGGAAGTATATCAAACGCAATATGTAAAGATAGCATTGCGCCTTGTGAAAAACCAAGCAAAGCAACGTTTTGCCAAGTTAATGACATTTGATTGATTATATTTTGACCAAATTCTTGAAATTTTAAAGATGCAATATCCGCTCCTTTTTTCATTGCGTCATAAGATCTATCTTTTAAACTAAACCATTGACGTTGCGTATCGCTTGCGGCATCTTCGCATATAAAAGGTGCATTTACAGAAATAAATGCAGTATTTTCTAAATATAGTGAGAGCTCGGGAATAATACTTGGTAAGTCATGCATATTAGATCCAAATCCATGTAGCATAAATACTATTTTTTCTATGCTATCTCCTTTTTTTATTATTTGATATT
>JAQCBG010000041.1 GCA_027621485.1 Pseudomonadota bacterium | reverse complement strand
GATTATTTATAATCTCGGGATGTTTATTTTTTATATATTGCAGTAATGATACTTTGTAATTAAATATCTCTTTAATATTAATTTTATCTAAAAAACCATTTACTGCAGCAAATAGAAAAATCACCTGCGCCTCAGTACTGCGAGGCAAATGAGCTGGCTGCTTTAATAAAGCGGTTAATCTCTCCCCTCTTGCAAGTAATTTTTGCGTTTCTTTATCAAGATCAGACGAAAATTGTGAAAATGCCTCTTTTTCTCTATACTGCGCTAGATCTAGCTTTACAGTTCCCGCCACTTGTTTTATAGCCTTTACTTGAGCTGCTGAGCCAATTCTGCTTACAGAAAGCCCTACATTAATAGCAGGCCTTATTCCTTTATTGAAAAGCTCAGTTTCTAAAAATATTTGCCCATCTGTTATCGAGATAACATTTGTTGGTATATATGCAGATACATCTCCTTCCTGAGTTTCTATTATTGGGAGCGCAGTTAAAGAGCCGTTTTTGAATTTTTTAGAAAGTTTTGCAGAACGCTCAAGTAACCTTGAATGAAGATAAAATACATCTCCAGGATAAGCCTCTCTACCAGGAGGCCTTCTTAAAAGTAAAGAAAGCTGCCTATATGCAACTGCATGCTTACTAAGATCATCATAAACAACTAAAGAATGCCCGCCATTATCTCTAAAAAATTCTCCAATAGCGCATCCTGTATAAGGAGCAACAAACTGCATAGATGCAGATTCAGAAGCAGAAGCAACAACAACGGTTGAATATTCCATAGCGCCAGCATCTTCAAGTGTTTTTACAAGTCTTGCGACAGAGGATTTTTTCTGGCCAATTGCAACATAGATGCAATGCACTATCTCTTCTTTTGCACCAAGAGAATTATTAATATTTTTTTGATTCAGTATTGTATCAATCGCAATTGTGGTTTTGCCTGTTTGTCTATCTCCTATTATAAGCTCTCTTTGACCCTTTCCTATTGGTATGAGAGCATCTATCGCAGTAATTCCAGTATGCAAAGGCTCATGCACAGATTGTCTATCTATAATACCAGGGGCATCTTTTATAGCTAAACTAAATTCTACATTTTCAAGTGGCCCCTTTCCATCAATTGGATTTCCAATTCCATCAACAACCCTGCCAATCATCCCTTGACCTACTGGCACTTGAAGCATACTTTTTGTGCGCCTAACAATTTCACCCTCTGAAACTTTAGAAGTATCTTTATCAAGTATCACAACACCAACGCTATCTTCTTCTAAATTGATGACAAAGCCATGTACGCCAGATTTAAATTCCACAATCTCAGAGGAAAAAGCATTATCAAGCCCTACAACTATTGCAATTCCATCTGCAACACTTACAACCTTTCCTATCTCATCCCATTTTATATTATCGTCGTAATTCTGAATTTTGTGTTGTAAAATACCTGCAATTTCAGAAAAATTCATAATTCAAATATATAAATAAAATTGAAAAATAATTTATAAGCAATTATTTAATAATCTAAGCATTATAGATCAGTTAGCTCTTATAGCATCATATACTCTTTTTAATTGTGTATTGATAGAGGCATCTAAAATATTATTTTCAATTTGCAATATAAAGCCACCAATTATCTCAGATTTATATTGAAATTCACATATAAATTCCTTTTTAGATATAAGATTTAATTCAGCCTCAATTTCCGAAACAATATTCTGCTCTTTTGAATCTTTATCTGCAAATATAAATAAGGAGCTGATTTTGTTTTGACGTTTTAAAATTAAATCTTTTATTGCATCCGGTATCTGAAATATACAATCCAATTTATCAATATATATTAAAGTCGCAAAAAGCATAAAAGCATTCTGTGAATATGAATCGCGCGAGATAAAATTAGAAAACAAAACTGCTTTTGATTTTCTATTTATAACTTTAGAGATAATAGCAGAATACATATTTTTGTTACTACGTATCGCAGATGCAATTCTATAAATCTCATCTGCAAAATTTTCAAGCATATGAATATCTCCACCAAATCTAAGGTCAAAGCTTTCTGCGCATAACCTTGAAAGCCTTTCTATGCATTTTATATTTATGAATTTATACATCTAGAATAACGCATTTTATAATCTTTTTACCTTAATTCCTTCACTAATACCCCAATGCTGTGAAGCCAATCTCATCTCTTTATCTCCTTTCCACCAACTATCTAATAAGAAAAATGCATCTTGCACCGCAACTCTATATCCATTACCCATCAAATTACCCTTATGATATTTATTATATAAATCATTTTCCAATTCTCCTATAGCATCATCAGGTCTTACATTATCATTTAATGAATATATATTAGGATCATATGATGGATTTGTGTATATAACTCTATATAAATCATCATGTTTTTTGCCAAGCATTCTAATGCGCATACTAAACTTATGATCTTTCGTGTTACCCTCTATAATATAGATATCATTTACTTTATATTTCTTTAAAATTGAGCTAAAATCTTCGTACTTTGATTTCATAAAATCTAATCTTGAGAGCTCTGATATATCCTCGAGATTATTTTGTGCAATAGTTGGATGCACAAGGCCAATATATGCTGGAGCATAAGACCAAGCACTATTCCATTTTAACGCTTCAGGCGTTGTAATATCTCCGCCCCATTTATATAGCACAAGTAAAGAATCATACTCCATGCAATAATAACGAATCCCGTTTTTGTTAAAAATACTTAAGATCTTTTTAGGATCAAATGCAACATGAAGATCTGCTGCATAAGAATGAGAAGTTGCGCGCTCATCCATAATTTTATAATTTTGTACGAGGCTTGAATAATCTTGAGGCATTTTCCTTGGCTCTCTACCATCTATAGTAAGTCTTTTAAGAAGTACTAGAAATGCCTTTTTGTAGCCAGCTTCTAAAGCAAATGTTTTTGAATCTATAGTCTCCCCTATTGATTCAGAAATTTTTATAGAATGAATTTGAAAGGTTTGATCAATGCAGCGCGCAAAGCAAAAATTAATAAAATAAGCGCCGAAAGTAATTATTAAAAAGCATAAAGTCAGGATACGCACAGAAGAAAAGGGTAAGTGAGTATATATCCTATTATTTGTTAGTATCATCTACAATTTATAATAATTAACATTGATTAAATTAAGAGAGTAATGAACATGCATTTTTTATTGCAATACATCCCTTCTCTAGATCTTCTTGATTTGCCGCATAAGAAATCCTAAAATGACCATCAAGTCCAAATGCAACACCAGGAACAACGGCAACAAGCGCCTCTTCAAGTAAAAAAGAAGAAAATTCAACTGAATTATTTAAAATGTTACCGTTTGGCATCTTTCTACCTATAAGACCTTCAAAGCTTGGAAAAAGATAAAACGCACCTTCTGCAGCATCGCACTTTATACCATCTATATAGTTTAGTGCATTTAAGACGGTATCTCTTCTTTTTTTAAAAATGCTTCTATTATGAATTAGTAATTCTTGATATTTGGGATCTAAGAGAGCAGCGCTTGCTGCTGCTTGACTTATTGAGCAAGCATTAGATGTACTTTGCGACTGTATCTTTACAGCAGCACTCACTATTTCTTTAGGCCCGGCACCATATCCTATTCTCCAACCAGTCATTGAAAAAGCTTTAGAGACTCCATTAACGACAATTGTACGATCTTTTAACTCTCTACTACATGATGCTATATTGTAGAAGTTTTCTTTATTATAACGAATATGCTCATATATATCATCAGAGAGGATATATACATTTGGAAACTGCATCAGCACATCTGCAATCTTCAGAAGCTCTTCTTTAGAATACACTGCTCCTGTTGGATTATTAGGTGAGTTTATTATAATCCATTTGGTTTTACTTGTTATATTTTTCCCCAAGATCTCCGGAGTTAATTTAAAATCAGTAGAAGCATCACACTGCACAATTTTCGGCATGCCGCCTGTAATCTTCACCATATCTGGATAAGAAACCCAATAAGGACTCGGAATTAAAACTTCATCATCAGCATTTAAAGTCGCAAAGAAGGTATTAAATATTACTTGTTTTGCGCCGCATCCAACAAATATCTGATTTAAGTCGTACTCTAGTTCATTTTCTCTTTTGAATTTTTCTTGTATAGAGCACTTTAATTCATGTGTCCCCCCAACTGCAGTGTATTTTGTCTCACCTCTTTGCATTGATAATATTGCGGCCTCCTTAATATATTGAGGCGTATCAAAATCCGGCTCTCCTGCGCTAAGTGATATGATTTGCTTTCCAGATGCTTTGAGAGAGGATGCTTTCTCTGTAATAAGGAGAGTGGGAGATGCATTAATACTTTTTACTAAATTGGAAATAGGAGAATTCATTGAGCAATATACTTTTGGAAAACAATATAAAAAATAATCTATTTTATTAAATTTATCATAATGCATTTATAAACTATACATCATCTTATTGTTAGCATTAATTCTTTTTAAATAAAATCATGAATTGAATAGAAATATATATTGAAGAAAATGCACCAACTATCACGCCAAAGAGCATCGCTGCACCAAAATATTTTATTGCGCTACTACTAAATACAAAAATCGCGAAACAAACAATTGCAGTTGTAAGTGTAGTCATAATAGTTCTAAGCAGTACTTCATTGATACTTTTGTTAATAATTAAGGAAGTTTCACTCTGCATCAACTTCTTATTATTGCGAATTCTATCGTGTATTATAACAGTATTATTCACAGAATATCCTATAATTGTAAGTAATGCTGCAACAGCTGTCATGTCAAATGCTACTTGTGAAATGCTATAAAATCCAAGCATACAAATCACATCATGCACAAGCCCAAGCAATCCACCAAAACCAGATGTAATGCCAAAACGCATACATACATATAAAGTGACTGAAATAAAAGAAAGCATAATTGCAACAATGCAATTATAAATTACTTCTTTGCTAATTTTTGGACCGACATATTCCATATATAAAATCTCTGCTGTAGGAAGCGCTTCATGTATCTTCTCGCGTATATATGCTTCACTTTTTAAGAAATCTTCTTTGGGGTTAAATGTTATAGAGATTCTATCTAAGAATTCTGGATTCTTTTTAATCTTTAAATCAGTATCAAAAACTTCTTCTAATAATCTTGTTGAAAATGATTTTTCACTCTTGATTTCGCAAAAAATTCCTCCAGTAAAATCTGAGCTAAAATTTATTCCTTGCCAAAAAATAGAAAGACAAGAGAAAAAAATCATCGCAACAGAAAAAAGTACAGCAATTCTAGAAAATTTTACAAAATTAAAATTCCAAGGATTAGAATACGATATATTGATCACTCTATTTAATATATTCCATTTCATAAATAATAAATCTACCTTTGAATGAAAATTATTATTGTATAAAATCTTGTTGTTATATGAAGCATATTTATGATAAACATCTTTAGATCATGTAAAAAACAAGTTTTGATGCACATATAAGTTGCTCTTTTTTACTTAAAGCTAGCAATAGAAAATACACATTTAATATAAAAAATATCACACATTTGATATTGTAATATAAATTGGATTGCAACACTTATTCCGCATCAACATTATATGTTTTTCGTATACACATAATCAGATAGTAGTTTTTAGTAGTTTTGCAATATGACAAGAAGAATATTAATAGATGCAACGCACTCTAATGAGATAAGACTTGCACTTACAAAAGATCAAGCGTTAAGTGATTTTTATTATCAAAATAGCTCTCAAAAAGCAATAAAAGGTGATATATATCTAGCTAAAATAACAAGAATAGAGCCTGGACTGCAGGCAGCATTTGTTTATTACGGTAAACATAAACATGGGTTTTTACCTTTTTCTGAAATT
>JAQCBG010000040.1 GCA_027621485.1 Pseudomonadota bacterium | reverse complement strand
TATATCTAAAAGAATTTTAAAAATATACATAAAGCTAATAAAAAATCACTATGCTTCTATATATTGCTTTATTTCTATTTGGCGCTCTTATGGGTAATTTTGCAAGTTCATTGCTTTATAGATTACCAAGGCAAATGAAAGTATTTTCTCTCGATAAAGAATCAAGAATGCCACCTATGTGCTCTTATTGCGCGCACGAACTTCGCTTTTATGAATTCTTACCTATATTGAGTTGGATTTTTTCAAGACAAAAGTGTAATTATTGTGGAGTTAAAATAAATTACATGTATACAGCGCTAGAAGTTTTTGGCGCAGTAATATCTGTATTTTTATACTATAAATTGCAGAATTTCAGTGAATATTTTGTATTATTAGTGTGCTGTATATTATTACTTCTGAAGTGCTTTTTATATATATCGACGCATGTCGTATATAGCTCTGTATCATATTCTATTGTTATTTTTGCAATGATATATAGAGTGCTTTTAGATGCTAATATCTTACATACTGTGCTTTTTTTTAGTATTTCTGTAATTGCACTTATTATGTGTATTAAAATAAAATTTATTCAGTCTCAAGATTCTGATATTCTGTTGCCAATATTTACATATACAACTCTCTTATGTGGTATATCTGCGCTACTTCCTTTAATTTGGCCGATATCAAAATTATATAAAGATAAAAGATTATATTGTATTATGATTTTAACATTTTATACATTGCTTGGTATATTGTTATAATTTTTCAATTCATATGAGATAGAAAAAGTGAATATCCTGAGTTTTAGTGTTTTTAAGATATACGATAACGGGGTCTTTTGCAGTAGTGCATGTTAATTATAGTTTTGTTTATGATGCTTGAGATCTTGTTACATATTCTCTATTTATTAAATTCCAAATCATTGAGCTTCTTAATTAATGAGTTTATTTTTAATTTTTATTTAAAATTGGATAAGCATTATAAACGTAGAAGTCACAAGCTCCATTTTTCTTAAGTGCTAAAGTCAATGTATTTGTACCTATCGTCTTTTTGAGAGATTTTTTAGTTATCACATATCCAATATTATTCTTTTCTGTATAATTTAAAGTAATTGATGATGCTGTTGAATTATTATTAATCCAGTCTGTAATTTTATATCTATTATAGTAGATAGCATTTTTTATAGACTCTTCTGCGAGTTTAATATTAATAAATATTCCAATATCATTGTTATTATTGCTTGCTGCATATCTATTAGTTGCCTCTTCAATATTGGCATTTATATTGTGATGCGATATTCCATTGAACTTTTTGTCATGAGCTATAATATCAAAATTATTTATGGTGCGCTTGATATCATATACAGTTAAAGTGCATTTTACATTTGAAGATAAAAAAAGTGGCATGTCATTTTTAACAAGTGCAGCGCAATGCAGCGGCAGAAAGATCCATAAATAGAATAACGATATATAAAAAATTACTTTCATTGTTTATTATAATTTTTACTCAACTAATAATAGAAAATTATATAGCACTATCTTAAATGGTAAAGCGCAAAGAAATTAATATAAAGTCAAAGATTTTACGATTAGGTATAAATTAACATAAAATCATAACATTGTAATTGTATATTATTGCTGTTGCAAAGAATCACTAAAATCAAGAAATTTTAAAAGCTTTGTGCTTTTTAAAAAGCAATCACGTAATGCTAAAGAATTTTCAAAAAAATTAGAAATAGACTCATTCATTAAAAATTATGTAAGGAGTATGCGTATTCGCTTAAAGATTTATAAGGGAGATAAATAATCAAAACACAAAGTATATAGAAAAAGTGTGAAGCGCTAAAAAAGCGGCATCACACTTTAAAGAGGGTGTTTACATACCAGAAAAGAAGCTAGCTCTTTTTACTATGCCATTTATTACATTTTCTTGTTTTAAATTGGCATCCTTAGTTAAAATTACCACACCTTTCTTACCTTTGAATTCTATATTGCCTCTAATGTGTGTAGCGCCAGATACAATAACGGTTACTTCGGTAGAAGGATTTTTTGGATTACTAATTACCAAAAGATTATCAAATGAAGATTTCTTGATCTTTATTGCGTATGGTTTCATAGAATGTTGATAAAAAACAGGAGATTCATTAACTATAATACGCTTTGCAGTTGAATCTTTTAATGACAAATATCCATCTATTTTTAAATCATTTGAAATAAATGCGGATTCTAGATAAGCCTTTCTTGCCACAATATCAACTAATCCATTGAAATTTACATCTTCTAGTTTCACTATACCAGAACCTTCTACTTTAAAGTCTTTTTCGAATTGAGCATATACACCATCTATACCCCCAATAATATTAGTATTGCCAGTGACTCTTAAAGAATCAAACTTTACAGTACCATTAGATTGCAGATCTCCATTAATAGTTACATCTTTCATTCTCACATAGCCATTTGCTTGAAAACTATTTTGAAAAACTTTATTAATGATCTTATTACTATAATGCTGATATTGCTGATTTTCAGAAGCAATTTCTGTTATTTTATAATCTTTATTGTGCTGATTCGATAAAGCAAATTGTGGGTAAGATAGAGCAATTGACATCATAGAGAGTAGTAAATACTTTTTCATATCTTTGAGAAATATATTAAATATTGAGAAAAAACGGGTAGCATTAATGCAGCGCTTAATATTTATAAATTCTGTAAATGCCATCATCTTATTTTAACATGAAAGAATAATATGTGATAGTCAATATATATCAATAGTGTAAATATTTTTCAGCTAAGCTATAGTATTAGAGAGTTTTATTAGAGAAATTTAGGAGTTTAGTTTAAAAATAATTTTACAATGTTATAGATAGAATCTGTAGAAATAAAAAAGCGCTTGCAGATATTTTAAAAATATGAATTTAAGAGTGAATGAGTGAGTAGAAGATGACTTTATTTCTATATAAAGCATAAGATTTTCAAAGGAGAATATAATTTATGTTCGATAACTTTTTTTCATAGAGATATGCATGAAATAGACGCTATAAAGAAGGAATTCATATCCGATATTGCCGATGTAAATAATCAGAGAGATTTGCACGAATTAAAGGTAAAATTTCTTGGCAAGAAATGTGTTTTGCAAAATTTAATGCAGAATATTTCAAAATTACCTCTGCAAGAGCGAAAAGAATTTGGTAAAAATATTAATTTAACAAAAGATTTTATACAGCGCGCTATCGAGCAGAAAAAATCTAGCATTCTAGAGCTAGAAATGAAATGCAAAGTGAAAGAAGAGAAAATTGATATAACGCTACCAGCAAGGAATTTTTCAAGAGGTCAGTCTCATATTATACAAGATGCAATATATGAAATTGAAGAAATATTTAGCCAAATGAATTTTGCTTTGGTAGATGGTCCAGAAGTTGAAACCGAATATTATAATTTTGATGCGCTTAATATTCAAAAAGATCATCCAGCTAGACAATCTCATGATACTTTTTATATAGGCTCTTCTGATAATGTAGAGTCTCATTTATTAAAAAAAGGCTTGTTGCTAAGAACTCACACCTCATCTGTTCAAATCAGATATATGCAGACAAATAAACCGCCAGCTAGAATTATCTCTATAGGAAAAGTTTATAGAGCAGATTTTGATGCAACTCATACTCCAATGTTTCATCAAGTAGAAGGGCTTTGTATAGAAGATGATATTAATATTGGGCATTTAAAATATTGCATAGAGGTTTTTTTAGAAAAATTCTTTAAACGAAAAATAGAAATAAGAATGAGATCTAGTTATTTTCCATTTACAGAGCCCTCTTTTGAAATAGATATAAAGCGCTCTAAACAAGGCCGTGAGAGCGAAGAATGGCTGGAAATACTTGGTTGCGGAATGGTTGCAAATAATGTTTTGAAAAGTATGAATTTAAATGCAGATAATAATCAAGGCTTTGCATTTGGTATTGGCATAGAAAGACTTGTGATGATTAGAGAGAATATAATTGATATTAGAGATTTTTTCTAAATGATATAAGAGGAGTATTGTAGACTAGCTGAGCTTAAATTTCTTTCTTATATATAAAATCAATAAAAATTTTTTCTAATTCAGCTTAGGTACTGTATTTTATGATGTCAAAATCTAGTTTTGCGCAGCTACGCTATTACATCATCTTAAAAATATAGAATTAATTCTTTTGGATATATTTAGAAAAGACAGGGCGAAATATTCTTTTTTTATTCTAATATAAAGTGTAGCATAAGTATCTATAGTATGAATTGCATAAAGATATATAAATATGGCAGATCCTGTTACGATACTTGGTATATGTGGTGCTGTAGTGGGATTTTTCAAATCTTGTTTTTGTTGTTGCCAAACAAAAGATGATGGAGATGGTAGTGGCTGCAGTATAAATATAAGTTGCTTCAGTAATAATAGGACATTGCATGTACATAATGATAATCATCATCAGAATTCGATGTGGTATGTGGGAAGCTCAGATAGTACGGATGGCGCTAATGCGCCAGCAGCCTTATCTTATCAAGTGTCTCCTATCCAGATTCAGGAGTTGGATACAAGCCCAAGTGATCCCATTGCAGGAGATGCTGCAGAATCACAATACTCTGTGGGATCATCTCTTAGCGAGTAAAAAGTTTTTGAATAGAAATAGAGATATATATCAAAAAACAAGAAATATGATATAATGTGGGCTTTAATTGTATTATTTGTACAATGAATCGTAGATATGTTTTCATATATTTGTGATTTTTTGAAATCTTGTTTTTGTTGCTTCTCAAAGAAAAAAGAGGGCTCGTCAATAAGTACTGCAGGTAGCAATAATACTCTATCATCTGCATTATCTTATAACTCGAATAATAATTCTAAGGACTGTGTGACTTCTGAGCCTGAGCTTTTCCAGAATCCTAGTGTTATATTAAAATTCACAGATATTGATAATCTTATAGCGTTGCGCACAATGCATCCTAAACCACCTCCTACATCATCTCCTACACCTCCTATAAGAAGTTATCCTGAGGATTTTACTCCACGTCATAGTGGATCGTCTTTTGATTCATTTATTCTACTTCCTTCTGGCAATATAATCCGTAGTAATTATGAAGGTACGCCTCATGGTGTAATAATATCTCCAGCAGAGCCATACTATACACATGGAAATATATCTTTTTCTCAGAATCACTGTACGCTTTATAACTTGGATGAATGATAGTAATGAGTCTGCCTTGAAACGATATAACTTTTTTGAAGATGAGCTTTTCTTACTTAAAACTAGATCATCATAAGGATTAAAATTTTCAGAGCATAAAAAGTAGCTTGAATGCGTATATTTTCTCTATTGCCAAAAAAATTACATTTTCTTGCTTGAATTTTACTTTTATTTGCGAATCCGATAAATACAAGGCCAATCTCACTGCCGCTTGGCCCTGCAAAGCCAGTTGTTGATATTCCAATATCGACATTGAATTGCTCAACTAAGCTAGAAGACATTTGCTTTGCGGTATTTGCGTTCACGGCATCGTTATAACTAACATCGCTTTCTGAAACATTGCATAGCTTTTTTTTTGAGGATGCGCAGTAAGTAACAAGGCCAATCTTAAACACTTCTGAACTGCCTGGGATGGCTGTCAGAAAAGAGCTAATAAGGCCTCCTGTGCAAGATTCGGCGCTTCCAATTGTAAATTTCTTTTGCTTAGCGCATTTAATAATTTTATTTGCAAGATAATAGCATCTCGAGTATTGAGTCTGTAGAAATTGATCGCATAAAGCTTGCATGAAAAATTAAAATAAAGAGTAAATTAAATAAACAATCCAGATGCTAAATGCTCCAAGCCCTGCGGCAAGAATATCATCTAATATTACTCCAAAGCCACTTTTATATTTTCTATCGTAATACTTAATAAAAA
>JAQCBG010000039.1 GCA_027621485.1 Pseudomonadota bacterium | reverse complement strand
TAACTTCCCCAGCCTTCCCAATTTTGATTCTTTTAATAATTCAAAATCAAATTTATTATCTCCCATCATGCGAAATTTTTTAGATAGATTTTAATGCTCTTGCATTTCATCAGGATTAACAGACACCTTACCCTTGCGCATTGATAAATGAAGTTGCGGCCTGTCAACAGCCCCAGTCTGCCCAACTGTTGCTATAATATCTCCTTGCTTTACTTGATCTCCGCTACGCACGAGTATTTTTTCATTGTGCGCATAAGCAGAAAGATAATTATTTTTATGCTTTATAATCACTAAATAACCAAACATATTTGGCTCATTCCCTGTATAAACAACCTCGCCGCTTGCAATTGATCTAACAGCCATGCCTTGAGGCGCCTCTATATTAATACCTTCATGAAAATTTTCGCCATTTTGACCATAGCGCATTATCACTTTACCATTTAATGGCCAAATAAATTGATTTGAGCACATTGGACTCTTACATCTAAAACCCCCATCATCATGAGCTTTAATCGGCAAATCACTTATATCATCACTAACACCTAAATCTTCATTGTCATCTATCGCGCCTATTGAAGAAGAATCAATACGTATTGGAGTCTCGCGCTCCTCATCAAGAAGTACTGATTCTCCTTGATTCTTTATAAAAAATGGTATACGCACCACATGCCCTGCCTTAAATATCGTATTATCATGAACTCCGTTTGCAGATGCGATTTCTTCTGCGCCTACGTTATGAAGCGCCGCAAGCTCTTTAATCGATGAATCCTTTGAGAGCTTTATAAGTTTTACTATACCAGATTTAGAGTGATACAATTGTCCCTTGTCCTCTAAAGCTATTTTCTGCTTAAATGTGCAAGACTGCGTAAACAATAAAAGAAGAATTATGTAGAAATATTGCAGCATATTGAATTGCAAATTTAGCATAGTATTTTTCATTCTCTTTGATTATATTATAAATGCTTAAGATATCTCATTATTTAAAACAGCAAAAAACAAATATATTATAACTTTTTATATGCATTCATAATATAGATAATTTATACCACAACAATAAAAACCTGATCTTTCATAACATAATGCAATCACTATTAACTCAAAAAATATAAAAAACTACTTGAATTATACATAAAGACGCATTCATAAAATATTTGCAAATAAAATGCAAAAAAGTATACGCATCTCTCTCTAGTTATGTAATCAAGTCTCCTCTCTAGAGAAGTTTCTGAAAAGCAATCTATTGTTTTAATACTTCTCTTTTTCCAACATGATTTGCAGAGCTTACTATACCATCTTTTTCCATGCGCTCTATGATTGTAGCAGCTCTATTGTATCCTATTTTTAAACATCTTTGTATATAACTCGTACTTGCTCTTTGATCTCTTATGACTATTTCAATTGCCATATTATATAAATCTTCATTCTCCGCACTCGGTAAATCTCCGCTAATTAAATCTTTATTACCACCATTTTCATCTGAATCTTTTATGATCTCATCAATATAATCTGGCGGACCTTGTTGCTTGATAAATGCCACTACCTTTTCTACATCTGCATCTTTGACAAAAGGGCCGTGAACTCTATCTATTTTTCCTCCTGATTTCATATATAACATATCTCCCATGCCAAGTAATTGCTCAGCACCCTGCTCTCCTAAAATTGTTCTACTATCTATTTTTGACGTTACTTGAAAACTAATTCTGGTTGGAAAATTTGCTTTAATAACACCAGTAATAACATCTACAGAAGGTCTTTGAGTTGCTATTATAATATGTATGCCAGCAGCTCTTGCCATCTGCGCTAAACGCTGTATATAGCCCTCTATTTCCTTACCGGATGTTAGCATTAAATCTGCCATTTCATCTACAACAACAACTATATAAGGTAATTTTTCATTAGATATGACAAGTTTTTTGAAAATAGGTTTTCCTGTCTTATCATCAAATCCTATTTGTACTTTTTTAGAAATACCTTCTGAAGAAGAATTTTCAATAATTTGATTATAACTCTCTATATTTCGCACTCCAAGCATAGACATTGCTTTATATCTCTCTTCCATCTCCTTTACAGTCCATTTCAATGCATTTACAGCTTTTTTTGGATCCGTCACAACTGGCGTTAAGAGGTGCGCAATTCCATCATATATAGAAAGCTCAAGCATTTTTGGATCTATCATTACAAATCTACATTCAAGTGGCGAGCGTTTATATAAAATAGACAGTATCATTGCATTTATTGCTACAGATTTACCAGAGCCTGTAGTCCCTGCAACAAGCAAATGAGGCATTTTTGAAAGATCAGCAATTACAGAAGAACCTCCTATACCTTTCCCAAGTACTAAAGGTAATTTTGCATTAGAGTTTTGATAATTACTACATTCTAGTAACTCTCTTAAAGAAATAATATCACGCTTCATATTAGGAAGCTCTATTCCTATAAAACTCTGCCCCGGAACAATTGCAATGCGCACAGATATTGCCTTCAAAGATCTTGCTATATCATCTGATAACCCTATAACTCTTGAGGATTTTGTGCCAGCAACTGGCTCAAAATTATATAAAGTAACAACCGGCCCAATATTCACACTGCATATCTTTCCCTTTATACCAAAATCACTTAAAACCTGCAGCAATTCTTCGCTTATATCAATAGATTTGTGATTTGAAGAATCATTTTGAATTTTATCCAGCAATGCAGTTTTGGGATTGTAAAATCCAACTGCATTAGAAAGCGCCTTCTCATTTTTCTTTTTTGAGTGCCTCTTTGTATTTTCAATAGTTTGTATCTTTAAATTTTCACCTTCAGATTTATAATCATCTCGATTACGCGCATTCATAATCAGTAATGATGCAGATTTAAAAACAAAAGTAAAAAATTTTATGATAAGTTTTATTCCCACGCATAAAAATTTCAATATTCCTCTTGATGTATAAAGCAATAATTTTGTAATTGCCATGAGTTCTTTTTTTGTAATACCAAGCACAAAAATTATAAATGGCAAGAGCATTATTGGTATGACAAATTGCAATAATGGCTTAATGTCAGCGTATACTAAATAATCTGCAATATAATCACCAATAAATCCACCATACCCAACCCTACCTTCACTTCTTTTATTATCAAAATAAGAGATGCCACAAGAAAACAAAATAATAAATGGAATAAGAAAAGAGATTCTAATAAAGAAAAAACTAGGTTTTCTATATAAAAAGAATTTGATACAAAATATAAAAAATACAAATGCTATAAGGTAAATTGAATAACCAATTGTTTGTATTCCAACATCTGAGATATTTGCACCAACATCACCAAACACATTCTCAGTATTCTTATTACTTGTAATATTCCATATAGATGGATCTGATTTACTGTAACTCAAAGCAGAAAGCGCAAGTACAATACTTGCGCATAAAAATAAAACAGCAATCAATATGTGTATTAATTTTGAAACAAAAACCTGATGCATTCTTCAAAGTGAATTTATTAAGTAAATTAATTATTTTATATCTGAGAAACTGACTTTTTTATAATTTCTCATACTCAGAATAAATAAAATCATTCCAGTAACGCACATTAATAAGGAAAGCATCTGTCCCATCGTATATATTTTATAAATAAATCCTAAATGAGCATCTGGCTCTCTATAAAATTCAATAAGAAATCTAAATACCCCATACAAGAATACAGCAATTGAAAAAAGCATTAATTTGTATTCTATGACTTTTGTTTTTCTGTATATAATTTGCATAATGATAAAAAGTAATAAACCCTCTAATAAAGCTTCGTATATTTGACTTGGGTGACGAGGAAAATCTTCGCCAGGAAATATTACGCCAAGCAATATATCAGTTTCTCTACCATACAGCTCTGCATTTATAAAATTTGCGATCCTCCCAAAAAAACATCCAATTGGCCCTACTATAGAAAGTAAATCCATAACTGATGCAAAGCTTAAATTAAATTTTTTACTAAAAATATACATAATAATAATAACTCCAATCAATCCCCCGTGAAAAGACATGCCTCCTTCCCAAATCTTTATAATCTGCAGCGGATTAGTATATATCCATTGCAGATTATAAAATAATACATATCCAATGCGCCCACCAATCAAGATTCCAAAAGCTATATATAAAATTATGCTATCTAAAGATTCCTGAGATAATATTGGTGTTTTTTTATTTGCATTTAAAAGAATCCAGTATCCAAGTAATATAGCAATTACATAAGAAACTCCGTACCAACGAATAGCAATTGATCCCATTTGAAATATTACCGGATCTATATTTGGAAATACTATCGCAAACATTATAAAATGTTATATTATATATTATAATGATCTGAATACTGCATTACATATTGCGCGGTATTATTTATTAAAGCTTGATTTGTGAGTAATTTTAACATTGAAGCTATTTATCTAACAATTTTTATATTTAACAAGCGAAGGTATTTTTATTATGGGAGGTAACAAAATTTTTCAAGATATATCAAAATTTGCAAATACAGCGGCAGAAACTGCAAGCAATATTACAAAGGACGCTGTCAGTATTAGCAAGAGTTATATTGAGTCTATAATTAAAGAGATGGATTTTGTAAAGTCTGAGGAATTAGAAGTGGCAATGCATCTTATAGAAAAACAAGCCGGAGAAATAAATGCTTTAAAAGATCTTTTGGCAAAGCATGGCATTAAGGACTTAGATGATAAAAAAGATGCAAAAGATCAAAACGCTAACAACATTTAATAAATGACTCTCGCATCTATAAAAACAAAGAATCTACAAAACATAAATTTCAAAACTTTACTTAGTGTATCTCAGATTGATGAGGTATTTCATAGATTTTATCTATTAAATAAAAATCCTAAAGTTGAGTTAAATTTTACAAATGCATATACCTTACTTGTTGCAATTATTTTATCCGCAAGAACAACAGATATTAGCGTCAATAAAGCAACAAAAGCTTTATTTACAAAGATACAAAATCCAGAAGATATGATATCTCTTGGCGAAGAAAAATTAAAAGTTTTTATAAAGACGATTGGTCTTTATAATAATAAAGCAAACAATATTATTAAAATGAGTAATATCTTAATTGAGAAATTCAATAGTATTGTTCCAAGTAATATGGATGATTTAATTAGTCTTCCTGGAGTTGGCAGAAAGTCCGCAAGCGTTTTATTAAGTTCATTTTTTAAAAAAGATGCAATTGCTGTTGATACGCATGTCTTTAGGGTGAGTAATAGGATTGGTCTTTGCAGTACAAAATCACCAAAAGAAACAGAGATAAAACTTTTTCAAGTAATACCGCAAAAATGGATTAAAAATGCTCATCACTGGCTTGTGTTGCATGGGAGGTACATATGCAAAGCAAGAAAACCAGATTGCGATAATTGTAGTATCAAAGAGATTTGTATATACCAACAAAAAAAGGTTACTGGTTTATAAAAGTGTAGATTTTTTAAGGCAGCTTTAGAGGATTATCTGCAAAAGCTCTCAAATATGCTATTAAATTAATTCTATCCTCATCTTTTTTTATACCAGCAAAAGCCATTTTTGTACCTGGGACTCGTTTTTTAGGAGAGAAGATATATCTATATAATTCTTCATAATTCCATATAACGCCCTTTTTGCCTTGCTCTAGCATAGCTTTAGAATATGCATAACCATCTCGCTCTGCAACGGGTCTGCCAACTATATTCCAAAGATTTGGGCCAACTTTATCCTTGCCTCCTTTTTCAGTGGTATGACAGACTGCGCATTTTTTAAATACTAATTCACCTGCCTTTGCATCAGCTGCGCTCATAATAGCATGAATATCTATGATATCTGGTATATCAGCTTTTTGAGTAATCTCAGAAGAAGCTAAGTCAGATTCATTAACTTCTATAATATATCCTCTTTTGTCTAAATATTCCTCTGGTACATATAAGATATGAGCAATATTCACACTGAATATTAACATAAATATAGCAAGCGCCACAGAGAGCACAACTTTATCAAATTCGA
>JAQCBG010000038.1 GCA_027621485.1 Pseudomonadota bacterium | reverse complement strand
TAAAAATTATTATTCATTTATTATTATAGGTAGGATAATGGCAACCGAAATAGGAATCAGCGCCGCTGCATCACGCAGAATTAATGATTACATATCTCATATAAAAAGCTTAGCGATTGCAAACCAAGATCTTGTAAGTGGTAAAAGATCTAACCCAGCAGAGAGTCCAGATAAAGACTTAATGGGTAAAAGTTTTGCGGGCTCTGAAATCACTGCCGCAAGCAGACTAGATATCTTAACTCAAGCAGCAGGTGTTGTGCAGTACGCAATCGGAGGTGTAGAAGAATTTGAAAGCATTTTATCTACATTACAAGGAATTGCAGAGAAAGCTGCAAATTCATCCAATAGCGATGCCGCAAGAGAGGCGCTTCAAGCTCAATTCATCGGAAATCTTAAAGCATTAGATGAGCTCTCTAAGATGACGCTAAATGATGCAAAATTAATAGATGGCTCTCTTTCATCTGGAAATAATCTAAAAACAAATATAGAAGGCCTCGGCAAAGAAGGGACAAGCGCAAAATCTACAATATCATTTTCATTAGAAGATAAGGTTTTTGGGGGTACATTAGACACTTCTACCCCTTCTGCGACTCCAGATCACTACATGCTTGGTGGTGACCTTAGAATTGAAACAGATGCCAAATATGAATTTGGTTCTGGGGCTGTGATTGGTGGTACTGGTGCTACCCTTCCAACTGGACCATCTGCAGCATATCAAAAATACGTCCCTTTTATACCTGCGCATACTTTATTCAATCCAAAAAATGATTTTGCGGTTGAATTTGTTGCCATGGGCACAGCACCAGGCAATGATAATAATGCAGCATTAACTATCACAGCTGGCTCTAAAAACTTTACAGTAAAAATCTCAAAGACAGCTGTAGATCCATCTTTTGATGCAACGAACGGCACATTGACACTTGGCTTTGATATGAAAAGTAAAACTGGCACTCCTGCCGCATTAAAATTTAACGATTCTACTGCACCTGGATATAATGAATTTCAAGCATTTGCAAAAGCTGTTCACGAAGCTGATCCACTCATTACTGTTAAGGCTACCGCAGAAACTACCATAGCAATTAATGATTCTGGTGGTGATAAAAAAGACGCTGCTGCATATTCCGTTAAAATATCAATTGCTGAAGGAGGTTTTCATAATAAGAATGCAGCATCTGATGGCTGCATTAAGACATACACACCTTCAGATGGCACTGCCGCTGTAACAGACCCATCATCGTTCAGTACTGATCTTGCTCTAGATGCAACACGCACCGAAGCTAACTTCATTCCTGATCAACCAGCAAAACCAGAAACTTTATATTTAGGAGGAACGCTGACATCAGGTGCAGAACAAAAAGAACTTGCCGCACTTCTTGGGCAATTTCTAAGTAACAATATGGACGCAGCTTGGAATGATGGTCAAGGCTTAATAGATCCAGAAGGCAATAGCGTGACACTTCCAAAAGAACGCGCTGATGCGTTTTCCAAATGGATTCCAGAAGTTAATGATGATGTTATTAAATTGAGCTCTGTAAAAGAAGGTGAAGTAATTGGTTTTTCACAAGATAGTAACAGTGATATCAATGTCTTTAGTGAATTTGATACCTCTGCATCTGGCGGCTCTCTTGCATCTGTTAATGCTATTGCGAAAGGAAGCGCAGATATCTCATCCGTTCTTGAGCAGATTTCTGGTAAGAGAGTTAAATCTGCACTAACAACTATAAATCTTCAAGATATTACAGATGGCGCAACTGTTTCTTTTCTGGGCAGAACATTTACATTTAAAGAAATGCTTTCACCAGGTAATAGGGATGATGAGATTTTATTACCTACATCAGATCCTCTACAAGCTTTGAAAAATATGGTTGTAAAGTTTAATATTTCAAATGACCCTTCTATATCTGCTTTTCAATTCTCACTTCAGACATCATCTAAAGGAGGCTCGATAACAGCTAAGCTTCAAATTAATTCTATTGCAGAAACCAAGACATTTAATAATGCGGTTTTTAAAATAATGAATTCAAGCGGCACAACTTCATCTTCTATAAAGTTGGAAGGTGGAAGTGCTGGAGGACTTGATGTATCTTCTGTGACTAGTAACCCAGGTTTTCATGGAAAAATTAGTGGCTTTTCTGTTGCCCCTAAAGGAACTGGAGTTGAAGTTAAAGTAACTGTTGGAGATTATACATATTCTAGTGCAATTGATGACCCATCCTTACAAACCGCTACGACTCTACAAATGACGTCTAGTGATGCTTTAGGTGGTTATTTTACAATGAAACTAAAAGCAAATCCTGAAGATGTAAGGGGCAATCCTCTTCTTGCCGGCAAAGAAGGTAGTATACTTTATAAGGCACTTTCTGGCGCTTTAGATGGAGCATTTTCTAGTGTTGATATTAAGCAAAAAAGGAGTATTGATAGCTTTCAACCTGAAAAAGGCTCTGTTTTAGATGGAACAAAAGCTGAGTTACTTGCGAGTAATTTTACAAATAATATTAATATCACATCTTGTGAAATTACACCTTCTATAGGAGACAAAACAGCGTTTATTACAATTAAAAGCAGTGATGGGAAAGTATATGAAAGCTTAAATGACGCATCTAAAATTGGACAATCAATTTATATAGGCAGAACTATAGAGCTTTTAGAAAAAAATACTAATGGCAGAGCAGCTGATTCAATACTTCTGACATTTTCTTCAGAAATTGATATGACAGATTCAGATAAGGTTGCTTTACTTCAGAAAGACTTATCTAGAGCTTTTAAAACTGGCGCTTCTCCTTTAGAGGTGCAAATTAGTGATAGCTCTGTACTTGTAGTTGAAATTCCGGATTTCTCTTTTAACACATTATTTGGCTCAGATAATCCAAATGATCCTAATCTCACTGTATCTAGCCTCGATAGTGCAAAAAAAATGACAGCATTGATTAAGAATATCAAAGCAAATGTTTCTCTTAAATCCGGGCAACTTGCTGCAACTTTCTCTACTGTGATGAGCAACTCTCGAGTATTACAAGCTCAAAGAACTAGTCTACAGGAAATGAGAGATTTATATCTCAATAAAGATAGACAAGAATCTTCTGCTTTATATGCTGAATTGCAAAACATGATTGATCTTGATTTATATGGTCTTGCCAACGATAAAAGACTTCAAGAGAGACTTGTTGCAAGTATAGTTAGAGGTGGTTAAGTTATTCTTAATATAATCACTTAATCCATATAAACCCTTCTCATGGCAAAAAAATGTCGTGAGAGGGGGTTTATATTCTTTGAATTAAAAAATAAAACAACGCGCACAAAATACAAATACGGATTTATTAATAAAATAATCGTATTTATAAAATTTATTTGATGAGTATCTTTTCAGTAATTCAAATTTAAATCTTTTAAAAACTCAAATCTTCAAGAAAAATAAAACGCGTAACCAATAAACTTATCTCAATAGCTCACAATGAGATATTTTATAGATTAAATGAGAAGAGAAAGTTTTATGGCATTAACATGCCACCATTGACATGAATATTTTGCCCCGTAATATAACTTGATTCTTTTGCAGCAAGAAAAGAAACTGCATGAGCAACCTCTTCTGCATTACCCATTCTCATCAGGGGTATTTTACTTAAAATAGCTTTTTTTATATTCTCTGGTAAATCAGCTGTCATCTTTGTATCTATAAAGCCAGGCGATACGCAATTTACTGTAATGCCTCTTGAGGCGGATTCAATTGCCAGTGTCTTAGACATTCCAATCATGCCAGCTTTTGCAGCTGTGTAATTTGCCTGACCTACATTTCCACTAGATGCTACAATAGATGAAATATTAATAATTCTGCCATATCTCCTGAGCATCATTTTCTTTATTGCGGCGCGATTTATTAAAAATGTACTATGCAAATTTAATTGCAAAACTTTATTCCATTGATCTTCATTCATACGCACAGCAAGTGCGTCTGATGTTACACCTGCATTGCATACTACTATATCAATATCTCCAAATTTTTCTTGAGCATTGTCGTATACACTATTTGCAGCACTTGCATCTAAAAGATCGCATCTAAAATATTCAAAACGCTCATTATAATGCCCAGACATAACCTTTAGATTATCCTCATTACTACCAACTGCAATAATTTTAGCGCCCCCTTTATGCATCAAAGATACAATAGCACTACCTATACCACCTGCTGCACCAGTAATTAAAACGCTACTTTTAAAAAATGCATCTTGTTTCGCAAACATTATAATTTTCAGATATTATTATTTTTATTAATTAAATTACCAAAGCTTTCAATATCATAAGGAGTGCATAAGCTCAATGTATTGCAATTTTGATATGCTCTTTTTACTAAATTCGAAAGTACTTTCCCAGGACCAATCTCGATAATAAGATTTTTTTGCATTTTATTCATCAATAAATCCATAGTCTCGCGCCAACGCACTTTATTTGCAATTTGCTTTGTGAGTAAATGAATACTTTGACTTGATCCTTTATGAATACTTAAATCATAATTTGCAAAAACATTCATTTTTGGCTCTAGCACTCCAGTTTTAGTTAAAGCTTTCTTCATTATATCTTCTGCAGAAATCATAAGGCTTGAATGAAATGGAGCGCTAACAGGAAGCTTTACTGTTTTTTTGATATTAAACTTAGCTGCCATAGATGCAGCTTTTTCTATCGCAACATAATCACCACTTAAAATATACTGCCCAGCGCCATTATCATTTGCAATATCGCATACAGCGCCACTTTCTTCTCGTGCGCATTTAGCAAGAGAGGAAACATCATCTTCAAGTTTAGCACCAAGTAGCGCAAGCATTGCGCCCCCTTCTTTTTGGCTTGCAGCTTCTTGCATAGCCTCTGATCTAATTTTTAATAACTTTGCAGTTGTTTGTAAGTTAAATGCTCCAGCAGAAGCAAGCGCACTATACTCCCCAAGTGAATGACCAGCTGCCGCATCTACTACCTCCTCTATCTTGATACTAAACTGCTTATTTAAAACAGCAACAACAGCAATAGATACGCACATAATAGCAGGTTGCGCATTTGTTGTAAGAGTTAATTCATTTTGATCTCCAAAAAAAATGATTTTTGATAGATTTTTCTCTAGTGCATCATCTACCTCTAAAAATACATCTCTTGCTTCCTGAAAAGAGTCATATAAATCTTTGCCCATACCAATAACTTGAGAACCCTGACCGGGAAAAACTAATGCCACATCCCTTAATTTCATTGCGCTTGCACCGTTTGTATTAATAAAATATCTGCTATTTCTTTCATTTTTCCATGAGCTTTAAGATCATCGAGTATTTGACGAGCTTCTTCGTATTTAGCATCATCTATTAAAATTGAAGCCCGAAGAAGATTAGCGCTATCTTTAAATATGTTAATCTTACTATCGTCAATTAATTTTAATAATTCATGATTTGTGAGCTTGGCAGACCTTGCTGCAGCAGCAATTCTCATTAAAGCCGCATAATCTCTAATTGCAATATCTAAATCTTGATTATTTTGTAGCGTCTTATACAATGCCGCAGCTTTATTATACTGACCTCTTACATTTGCAATTCCAGCAACTCTAAGACTAGCTGGGCCTTTGAGAGGTGAGTCCTTAGATGCTATAGCTTCAAAATCTGCAATAACTTTTTCTAACGAACCAACTTCTTGAACACTTTGCGCCGCACCACTTGCTTTAATGTAAAGAGCAGATGCTTCTTGAATATTCTCTTTTTTCATATCTTTTAGCCATAAAAAAACGAAAAAAGAAATCATAATCAGAACTAAAAACGTAATTCCAAGTCTAATATACTTATAATTTTTATAATGCATCCTGAAGATATTTATTTATATTTTTTAAAAGCATTTCCTACAAAAAAAATTCTCATCTGCAAAGAAAAAATTCAGTAGAAATTAAAAGCTCTAAAGGTTCTATCATTAAAACTTTATGAATTCTCTATATTCTATACGATGTTGGCGGGCTGATGTGTCACTTAATGCATCTACAATCAAAGGA
>JAQCBG010000037.1 GCA_027621485.1 Pseudomonadota bacterium | reverse complement strand
CAGTTTGAACGATTTTTTTTCGATCTATAGATAATTTATCTGCAATTGCAAAAAGAATGCGTAAATTTGCTTGATGAGGAATTATTAAATCTAATTCTTTAATCTCATATTTGTTTAGTAATTTTTGAGAAGCAGATGTCATATTATTGACTGCATTTTTAAATACTAATTGCCCATCCATTTTAAGATTAAAATCTCTACCAGAAGAACAAATTCCATCTTTAGTGCGTAGCGCATCTATTAACGATGCATCGGAATATATTTGTGATGCAACTATTTCTGCAGCAAAATTATAATTTGAAGCTAAATGATTGCGGCGTATAATAACAGCTCCAGCACCATCACCAAATAAAACACATGTAGATCTATCGCTCCAATCAATGATGCGAGACATAATATCTGCTCCAATTACAGCTATTGTATTTGCTTGCTCAGTCAATATCATGCTATTTGCAATATGCAGCGCATATATAAAGCCAGAACATACAGCCTGAATATCAAAAGCAAATCCTTGATACATACCTATATTCTTTTGCACACGAATCGCTGTTGCGGGAAGAACTAAATCTGGAGTGGTTGTTGCAAGTATTATACCATCTAAATCATTTGAAGAAAGTTTTGCATTTTCAAGAGCATTTTTTAATGCAGAAGTCGCAATACTAGATGTAGAATCACTTTCTTTTGCTATATGCCTTTTTGAGATTCCAGTTCTTGTAAAAATCCATTCATGATTTGTGTCTACTATCTTTGAAAGATCATCATTTGTTAAAATTTTTTCTGGCAGGTAAGAGCCAAAACCTACCAAAATACTCATTTATTAATGCCGAGAATTTTCGCTGATGTATGATATATCTTATCTACAATATTCATACCAATGCCATTTTTTTCAAAAGTACGAAGCTCACTTATTATATGCTTATTTACATCTTTAGAAGCAAGGCTAAAAGCAACGTTAATTGCATTTTGCATTCCATGCACTGTAGCGCTACCATGGCTTTTTATAACAATTCCATTTAATCCAATAAACATTGCTCCATTGTGAGAATTTGGATTTATGAATTTCAACTTCTTTTTTATATTGCGCGCAATAAGCATCGCTCCAATCTTTGCAAGAAAGCCACCTTCTTTCATTGCAAGTTTTATATGATTTAAGATCATACTCGCAACACCTTCTGCCATTTTAAGTATTATATTACCAGAAAAACCATCCATTACAACTACATCAGCCTTATTTTGGGCTATATCATGACCCTCTACATATCCAACAAAATTTAATCCAGATTCTTTTAAAAGTGCGTGTGTTTTTTTATCTATATCTCTTCCTTTTAATTCTTCTTCGCCAGTACTAAGGAGTCCAATATTTGGATCTTCTATTCCAAGTACTACTTTTGCAAAACATATACCCATAAGTGCAAATTGAAATAACATTATTTCATTGCACTCGCTATTTGCACCTATATCTAAAATTACCACTGGCTTCTTATTACCAGGGAATATTCCTGAAATTGCGGGTCTTTTTATTCCATTCAGCGTACCAAGAGAAACTGTAGACATAACCATTAGTGCGCCTGTATTACCAGAAGAAATACATGCTTTTGCTCTACCACTACTAACTGCATCTATAGCTTTCCTCATACTAGAATCCCTTGCGTACTTTAGCGCATGCACTGGCTTATCTGTATCTAGCACTACAGATTGAGTAGCTATAAATTCATAATTTTCATGAGGTAATTTTACTTTTTCAATTTCCGGTATTACAAGCTCCTCATTTCCAAAAATTAAAAAATAAACATCCTTGTTCTTTTGGAGAAAAAGCGATATTGCATTCAGTACAGAAGCAGGAGCATCAGAGCCACCCATTGCATCAACGCTCAAGGTAATTTTATTCTCCATATACCTAAGTATTCATATATCAATATTTCTATATCAAAAAATAAACATTAAATAGATATTAATTAGTATCTGAATCTTTTTTTGCAGAAATTATTTCTTTTCCATTATACCTTCCATCTGAGAGAGATATATGATGAGGCAATTTAGGCTCTCCAGTATTTTTATCGTATGAGACATTTACTGCTTTTATCTTATCATGAGAGCGTCTTTGATTTCTTCTTGAGCTTGAAGTTCTCTTTTTTGGTACAGCCATTACTTTAAAAACACTTATAAAATGAAATAATCGCTTTAATACTAGGTATAAAGCAGAGCAAATCATATTGTAATTTCATCACAAAATCTACTAGTAAATCTTAAAAACTTAAAAGTGCGCAGCAGTAATTTGTGTAACTTTATATTATAAGACCCTTCCGTACCTAATTTAATATGATTACTTCTTAGATTAACCCTTAAGTCTACAAATTAATATAAGCTTTTTTATTTATGGCATCTATTATACTCACTACAGTAGGTAGTGTTGCTGGTGGCGCATTTGGCGGAAGTATTGGATCTACAATTGGTGGATTTGCAGGAAATATACTTGGATCTATTATTGATGAAAGTATTTTTGGTATACCAACAAATACAACATATGGTCCAAGAATTGAAAGTTTTACTATACAAAGCGCAGCTTATGGATCTATGATTCCTATTGTATTTGGGAAATTTAGAATATCTGGAAATATTATCTGGTGCTCACGCTTAAAAGAAGCGCGTCACATTGAAACAACAACAATTGGGGGTAAAGGCTCTAGAATTCAAAACCAACATATCTCGTATACATATAGTATATCTCTTGCTATTGCTATTTGCGAAGGAGAGATACTTAATGTTGAGCGTATTTGGGCAAATAATACACTTATTAATAAAAACGCATATAAAATTCGAATATATAAAGGCACAGAAACGCAGCTTCCAGATGTACTGATTGAAAGTGTCGAAGGAATTTCTAATACTCCTGCTTATAGAGGAATTGCTTACGTAGTATTTGAAGATCTTCTTCTTGGTGAATTTGGCAATAGATTGCCGAATTTTATGTTTGAAGTCACAAGAGATATAAGATCTTTTAATGTAGAGAAAATTGAAAATTTAATTAAAGGCATTGTTATAATTCCTGGAAGTGGTGAATTTGTATATGATACCACAATTCAGTCAAAAATCTCTGGAAGCAGAGATGAATTTGGTAGATTTATTCAAAGTGGCAAAGGGCAAACTATTAATCAGCATAGCGAACGTCAAATTTCTAATAGCATGCTTTCTCTTGAAAATTTAAAACATAGTATTCCAAATATAAAATGGGCAGCGCCTGTGGTTGGTTGGTTCGTAAATACTTTGAGCATCAAAAATTCTAAAATCATACCAGGAGTAGAATTTAATAATCACAATGAAACAACATACCCAGATGAATGGTCTGTTGCTGGATATACAAGAAAAAATGCATACCAAATTTCAAAAACCGCAGGAAAGGTAAATTGGGGCGGAACAACTAACGATATTAGTATAGTGAGATATATAAAAGAGCTGAAAAAACAAGGTTTTCAGATTATGTTTCTGCCTATGTTATTTGTAGATAAGCCTGGAAAGCCTTGGAGAGGGTATATTAGTGGGGCAGCTCAAGATGTACAAAATTTTTTTAGAGGTAAGGAAGGATACAATACTTTTATCTTGCATTATGCGCAACTTGTAAAAAATTATGTAGATGCATTCATTATAGGCTCAGAGCTAGAGAGCTTAACACAAATACAAGATGTAAATAACAAATTTACTGCAGTAGAGGAATTAATTCTTCTTGCAAATGAAGTGCGTAAAGTAGTTGGTAGAAGCGTTAAGATTTCATATGCTGCAAATTGGAGCGAATATCATCATAGTAAGGGTGGTTGGTATCACCTAGATAATCTTTGGGCATCTGATAATATAGATTTTATTGGAATAGATGCGTATTTTCCTCTTACTCCAAGAGATTCTAAAATTCATACTTATAAAGATATATACGATGGATGGAGTAAAGGAGAAGGTTATGATTTTTACTACGATAATTCTAATTCTTTAAAAAAAATACCATTATCTTCAAAATATGCATGGAAAAATATAAAATGGTGGTGGGAAAATACACATCAAAATCCAGATGGTAAAAAGACAGCATGGATTCCAAAATCAAAAAAAATTTGGTTTGTAGAATATGGCTTTCCATCTGTTGAATGCGCATCTAATGAACCATATAAATTCTTTGATTATCAAGCAATCAAGCCAAATTTTCCAAGTGGCTCAAATGGTAATATAAATTTTGAAGCACAAAGAAATGGAATACATGCCACAATTAAAAAATGGGAGTCATCAGATATTGTAGAAAATATGTTTCTTTGGTGTTGGGATGCAAGGCCATATCCATTTTGGCCAAATTTACAAAGCGCTTGGTCTGATGGGCCAAATTGGAGTAGAGGGCACTGGGTACAAGGTAAAATTGGCGCAACAAATCTCGCAGAAGTAATATCAAATTTAATGATTCGCGCCGGATTTTCTGAAAATGATTTTGATGTCAGTGAAATTAATAAAGAGGCATTTAATAATGTAGAGGGATTTGCTTTAAATGATATTTCACTATCTATAAAAGATGCAATAATGATATTAAAAAGAGCTTATCATATTGATATTTTTGAAGTTGATGGCAAAATTTGCTTTAAATCACAAAACACCGAAATCAAAAAAATAAACTTCCAAGATTGCATCTTACATAAAAACTCCCCAATGCAAGTGACGCGAAATGCATACTCTTGTAACAAAATCCATATTAGCTATATAACAAGGCATAACTACAATATAAATAATGTATTTTTAACACATGATGGTAATGCATATTTAAATACAAAAGATGCATTATTAACAAATTTTATACCCTCTAAAATAGAAAAGAAAGGGCAAAATATTCAACTTCCAATTGTTATGAGTGATCAACATGCAAAAAATATTGGACAATTTCTTCTTTTTGAGGAAATCGCATCTAAAATATCTTATAGCTTTCTATTGCCAATTTATTATTTATTCTTAAAACCTTCTGATATTATTCATATATCAAGTACAAAATATTACGATGATGGCAACATTATTCATCAGGCAAGTAATGAAAATGCCAATATCACCCTTAAGATTATAAATATAGATATAGGAAATAATGCAACATTAAAAATAAATGCAATCCATGTTAATTATTTACAAATTGCCGAGATAGAAAATAATTTTTCATTTGATATAAAGAAGCCAGAATTTCATGGCTCTATAATATTTGAAATTTTGGATATTCCAACATTACTTACAGAATCAAATATTGACACTCCAAGAGTTTTAGTTGCATGCGTATCTACTGGAGAAAAATGGCCTATATGCAATATAAAATGTTTTTTTAAAGAAGACTTAAGTAAAACTTTAAAAAGCGAAATAATAGAAAAACAGTCAACAATGGGGTTTGCAATTGATACTCTGAAATCAGCAAATTCATATACAATAGATAGAGAAAATAAAATAAGAGTCAGTATTTTGCATGGGACGCTGCATAGCATTAGCGAAGAAAAGATGCTACAAGGAGAGAATGCAGCCATTATTGGAGATGAAATATTACATTTTTCAAATGCAAAATTAATCGAGAACAATATATATGAAATTAGTAATTTTATAAGAGGTCGACAAGGCACTGAATCAAAAATTGCTAATCATAAACATAAAGAACGATTTATTCTTTTAAATGAACATTTAAAATACATAGAACTCCCTAAATCATGCATTGGAAAAGAGATGCATTGGAATATATCATGTCAAGGGCTGATTGAAAAAATACAAAAAGAAGAGAGATTTGATGGAATAAATTTAAGACCTCTGCCTCCTGCGCATATCAAATTATATATAGATGACACAAATCATCTCAATATAATGTGGAGAAGAAGATCTAGATATGCATCTTCCTCTTTTGGATTTTCTGATGTTGAAAACTCTGAAAAAGAAGAATTATATTACATTGAAATAATAAAAGGAGAATCTAAATTATATAGTGAAATTGTAAGAGGTACTGAACATATAAAAATTCCAACAAAAACAGAGTATCAAAACTGCACTCTTTTAATTTCTCAAATATCTCATATCACAGGTCATGGAAGCGTTAGCACAGTAAATCTTTTAATGTAAATAACCCATAATTCAAAAATTTATACTTTTAGAGAAAA
>JAQCBG010000036.1 GCA_027621485.1 Pseudomonadota bacterium | reverse complement strand
TAGGGTATTGTTTTATATTACTCTTTTTTTCTCTTTATTTTATTGGATTTTATATCCATCATCTCCATCCCCAAATAGCAATGGACTACTTACATGGAGTTCGTATAAAGAATTAGAAGAAGATCAGCGAGATATAGAAAAATTAAAAGAAAAATATCAAGCAGAATTTGATAATGCGTCTTTTAAAGAAATTATGGATAATCCAGCACTTATGAAATTTGCAATTGCTGGAGGGCGTTTTGCTTTTCATAATAACTGCGCTCCGTGTCATGGTTCTGGTGGGACAGGCTCTATTGGATATCCAAATCTTGCGTCAGGTAGTTGGATGTGGGGTGGTACTATAGATGATATATATCAAACTATTAAATATGGCATCCGCTCTGGTCATGAAGATACAAGAGAATCTGCGATGGCTGCATTTGGAGATGATAAAATACTAAATGACAATGAGGTAAAATTACTTACGCAGTATGTAATATCTCTTAGCGCGAAATCTAATGCTCTAGATAATCAGGCATCTTTACTTTTTAAGGAGCATTGCGCATCTTGTCACGGTATAAGAGGAGAGGGTATGAGAGATTTTGGTGCTCCAAGTTTGCAAGATGCAATTTGGCTCTATGGTGATGATGAAGATTCTATATACAAGACTATATATCATGGGCGCGCAGGGATTATGCCATATTGGGAAGGTAAGCTGAAAGATTCCCTTATTAAGCAAGTTGCGATATATGTTCATCAATTAGGTGGAGGAGAGTAGTTGTAATCTCAGAAAAATAACAAAATACATTGATTTTAGTAAAGTTATAGGATTTTCCCAGAGTATTATAAAACGCTATAACTCTTGACAATGCTGCCGCATATCAAACCACCCATCAATGAGCGTAAAAAATATTAGCTTAAAAGGCAGTGATATAACCACAGGAGGAAGCATCATCATTCCCATAGACATGAGTATTGCAGATATTGTTATATCTATAATCAAAAATGGTAAAAAGATCAAAAATCCTATTTCAAATGCTTTCTTTAATTCGCTAATCATAAATGCAGGAATAATTGTATATAGAGGAATTTGCTCTTTATTACTGATGATATTATCATCTAATTTACTCATGCCAATAAATAATTCTAGATCTTGGTTTCTGGTATTTGCAATCATAAAATCTTGAAAGGGTTTGATCATGCCTTGTATTGCATATTCCTCTGATATTTCACGCTCAAGCATTGGACGAAGGCCATCTTCATAAGCATTATTGAAGACAGGAGCCATAGTAAAGAATGTCAAAAACAATGATAAACTAATCAATACGGCATTTGGAGGTGTTTGCTGCAGTCCAAGAGCAGTACGCACAAAAGAAAGCACAACAGCAATTCTTGTAAAAGATGTTATCATTATTAGAATTGAAGGCGCTATACTAAGTATTGTGATAATGCCGATTATTTGGATTAATCGAGAGCTAAAAGGTCCATTTTCCTCAGCGCCAAAATCTATAGTGATTGGATCTGCGTTTGCGATATTACAAAAGATAAAAATAAAAACTAGGCAGAGAAAAAAACTTCTTGAAAAAGATGCCAAGAAAATAGCTGATGTATCGTTGATATTAATTTTTTTCATCTTGTTTTGCACTAATAAAGTGCTTAGAGTTGATTTTATCAATTAAAAGCTGATTACTCTTATTAAGTAATATAACGTAATGGCATTCATATATTTGCACTATTATAATCTTATTTGTGGCATCTATATGTAGTACTTCTTTGATAGACATAGAACTATCAGCGACATTATGCAGATTTGGCAGTAGTCTTGGAAAAAACTTTCTAGCAAAATATTTGATGATCCAGTAAATAATTACTATCACACCAATGACTATAAAAAGTGCTAAAATTGCTTTTATATACATTGTATTCTCAAAATAATTTGCTTTATAATTCAATATCGCTTTAATAAAATAATTTTTTATTTCACTATGTTTGTTGCGAGCTATCTGATGATGCCTCTTCTTTTTGATCAGCAGGGGTTCCTTTTTTTCTTTTGAGCTTATTAATATCAAATGGCTCTTGCTGAGGTATTTTAATAGGCTCAAGTAATCTTTTTGTAAACATTGAATCTGCAAAATACTTTATTTTCTTAGATTTAATAGGTGGAGAAGATTCTATCAGTATTATTTGCTCGTCGCGAGACAATCCAATTACTTCTTGAGGTAATAGTAATGCGCGCTGTGTTTGCGAAACATTTATTGAGCGTGAAGCTGGGTTAAAGTCTAAAAATTTTGGTTTACTTGCAGAAACTTGATCGACAGTTTTATTACCGCAAAGCTGCGAAATAAGGTTTGCAGTTTCATAGTTATTTGCAGAGAATGTAATTCTATATGTAGAGTTAGATAAAAACGAATTCATTCCAGGCTCTTCATATATGCCTTTTAATTGTTGAGTATCTTGAATAATTAAGAATAATCGAACGTGATATCCTCTAAAATACGCAATACCACTCATAAACTGCTCTAACTTACCAAGCGTTGGGAATTCATCCATCATAAACATCACTCCATATGGCTCATCTTTACCTGGCATTTTACGAGATAAAAATTCTGTTGCTTGTTGATAAAAAACTTGCATTAAAGGCTGTAATCTCTGTAAATTATCAGGTGTTAAGCCAACGTACACGGTAGTTAATTTCTTTTTAAAGAGTGTGATATTAAAATCACTAGATGCTGTAGCAGTATCAATTAAAGGATTTGACCAAAGCTCTAAACTTGAATTCATTGTTGAAATTACACCTGAGCGCTCTTTATCTGCTTTTTGCAGGAATGCAGCTATATTCATATAAGCAACTGGATGTATATCGCTACCCATAGTATCTAAAACAACCGCAAGATTATACACTACATCATCGCTACGCATTGTGCGCACAACCTCTCCAAAAGATGCTACTTTAGTAGGATCTGCAATTAAATATAAAAGTACCCCAACAAATAATGATCTTGCCTCGTTATTCCAAAATTCTTTTTCTGGCATAATGAGATTTGCGATCTTTTGAACATCATCAACCATTTGCCCAGGTTTACTACTAACCCAATCTATTGGATTGTAACAATGAGTGTTTCCGTCTGGATCTGCCGGACTCCATACATATACTTCCTGACCCATTTTTGCTCTATATCCACTTGTGAGCTCGTAGTTTTCTAGTTTAATATCATGCACAAATACAGAATCTTCCCAGTACAGTAAGTTAGGAATTACAAATCCCACACCTTTACCAGAACCTGTTGGCGCAAAAAGAAGTGTGTGTTGATATCCTCCAGCTACAAGAAATCCTTTTTTATCTCTTCCAATAAGCATACCTTTTTTTACTCTAAGACCTGCTTTTGCAATATCTGCCTCATCTGCCCATCTTGCATCGCCGTGTATAGATTCTTCTTTTTTAAATGGACGTAATGCATACAACTCTTTACGAAATATAAATACAAGACTTAAATATGTTATAAGAGGTAATATTACAGAAGATATAAGACGTAGCATTAAATAATTATGATAGCGAAAATCTATCAATTTGATATTACTATAAAGCCAAAAGCAGTAATTAAGTAAATCACTCACTGGCTTAAAAGATTTTATAATGACTGGATTCGTGATATATGCAGTTCCTGCTTCTGTGAAGCCAAAAATCATACCCATAATATATAAAATAAGTACGAAGCCCGCTATAAAACAAAGCAGTGCAATAATAAAATTCCTAATAAAATTCGACATATCTATATAGAAAATATTACTTGAGCAGACAAAAGCTGCAGAAAGGATCTTATAAACAATAAAATTAATTCAGTAGATTTGCTACATTTTTATGAAGTTTGTAATAAATATTAAAATTACATTTGCTTTTATGAATAAAGAGCTATGCTAATTTATGCTCTTCCATTCCTTTAAAATATATCTCTGAAACAAATCTTTTGCCTCCTTTTGCTCTCTTTAATTGCACAACTATATCTATCACACTTAATATGTAGGATTTAATTTGATCTGGGGGCATACCAAGCCCAGCTTGCATTACCATTAACTTTAGTTGCTCTATTGCCATTGCTGGGGTATCTGCATGTAATGTGGATATAGACCCAGGATGACCAGTATTAATTGCACGCAAGAAGCTAAATGCTTCTGTTCCTCTAAGTTCGCCAACTATAATTCTATCTGGTCTTAGTCTAAGGCATGCTTCTATTAAGTCTTGCGTTGTAACTTTTGCTCTTCCTTGTCCACCTTTTGATGCCAGTAGATGAACGCGATTTTCATGATGTTTAAGATCTATTTCTCTTGCATCTTCACAAGTAATTAAGCGTTCATCATGAGGTATAGCAGTGAGCATTGCATTTGTAAAAGTTGTTTTTCCCGTAGATGTACCTCCGCTGACTATTATATTTTTTTTGCGAATGACGGATTCTTTAAGAAAAGTCTTAATATCTTGTTTTTTGAGTAAATCTGCAAGTAATTCGGTATCTGTATCTTCTTCTTTTTCTACTGCAGTATTATCAAATGCTCCAAGTTTTGCATAAGAATCTAAATCTAGATTCATTGTAGATGGCTTCCTTATGGACATACTAATCTTACCCACTTCGCAAGCAGGCGGAATAACTATCTGAATTCTAAATCCAGTCGGAAGAGTTGCAGAAAGCAATGGAAGCTCTTCGCTCATTTTTTGTTCTGTAGATTGAGCAACAAGTTGAGCAAGAGCTCTTAAATGCTTAAAATCCATGGTGGGTACTACTTCTTTTCTAATGTCGCCTCTGTTTTCTATCCAAACTTCGCCAGGTTGATTGATAGAAATCTCATTAACGCCATCCTCTTCAAAAATCTTCTTGAGTGGCTCAAGGTAAGTTTCTAAAGCTGCAAATTTCATAATGATAACCTTCGATATATTTTAAAATCCATATCTATTTACAGGGAATGTAAGATCATTTTGTACTAAAATTGTTATAATAGTTCCCTGATTTATTGTTATACTTGGGCTTGAAGAAAAGCTACTATTGACAACATCTTTTGCGATATTGCTAAAATCTTCACCTGCCTCTCTCATAGTTACTGAATTCACTGTTCCAGTATCTGATGTGCTGCCATCTGGTTTTGTTTCAGAGCCAACTACATCATCTCCTATGCCTGTTACTTTGTTAATTGCAAGTGGTATAACATATGAAACCAAAGCAGCACTTGCTAATCTCTCAAAAATTTTATTATCAACTTTTCCTGCGACGCCAGCCCTTCCTAAGCGATCTGTGCCACTAGATGCAATATTTATATCAGTCCCATTTGTTAGAATTAATCTATTCCAAATTATTGAAACTCTTGTTTGGCCGGCACTTATATTTGCATCGTAATTACCAATTAATCTTGAGCCTTTTGGAATTAAGACACTACTGCCTGCTTCTGAATATACATCGCGCGTTACTATGGCTCTCAGTGATCCTGGTAAATCAGTATTAATTGCAGTCTCTAAGACTGCATCTAATACCTTACCTTGAAGAATCATTCTCTTTAAATCTCCTATTTTTGTTGCGGTAACGTTTGGCGCATTCGTTCTTTGCATAGTATTTCCATCTAGCTTCCCTTCTCCAAAGCCAAGATATTCTGATTTATTTCTTGATTTGACTTTTGATGCGCTTTCGTTTGTATCTTTTGAAGGGTTGTTTTGATTAAATAAATCGCCTCCTTTACCGCCCATAACCATAATTGAAGCTCTGCGTCTATTATTTAAAGCTTGTTGCTTCTTTTTTTCTTCTTCTTCTTGTTTATTAGCACCAAAAGGACTAATTGGCATAATATAACTTGGTTGCGGTATAGTATTATCTGTTTTTAATATTTGAGGTGTTTTTTGATTCTGTGATTCTTTTTCATTTGAAATCAAAGATGGTAGCTGAGAAGGCATTTCAACTGCTTTTTCTGCTTTAATTTCAATCTCAGGTTCTGGATCTTTTAAAACGGGAGGAGATGGAAGCGTGATAGTTTGTGGTAGTGAGATTTCAATATCTGCTGGCTTGGTAATTTTGACAGAATTTTCTAGTATCGATGTTTTATTTTTATCTATTGCTTGCTTTTTTTTAGCGACGTCCACATCTTCTTCATCGCTAGATGAAAAAACAAAAAAATATAAAAAAATCGCA
>JAQCBG010000035.1 GCA_027621485.1 Pseudomonadota bacterium | reverse complement strand
AATTAATAAATTTTCTAATATATTTGGAAATGTTGGAGATATTTCTTGGCATAAAGATATTTGGGAGGGCCATGAAGAGCTAGAAGAGGCTGTTGGCAGAGTACTTAATTCTCTAAGAGAATATAATGCAAGAATTCTTGGAATTCAAAAAATAGGTAAGTCTTATTATTCAGAGCCAGCAGAACTTATATCTAGTATAGTAAATTGTGGAATGAGATCTAAAGTTCCATATAATTTTCATAACATAAGTAAGATAATAAATACAGGAAGGCTTTATTTTGGAAAAAAAGCCATAGAGTATAAATGTCCAGATGGTAGAAGTAAATTTGCAGGAGTTGTGAGTTTAAAAGAATATGGACCAAAGAGTTGGGCCGGAATGCTTGATTCATTTCTTAGAATGCCTTTTGAATTCATCATTTCTCAATCTTTTGCATTTGCAAATAGACAATCTGCAATCAATAGAATGCAGCTTCAACAAAATAGAATGGTTCAATCTGGTGATAAAGCCGTTTCTCAAATTTTAGAAATTAGTGACGCCTTAGATAAAGCAATGAGTGGCGAAATTGCATTTGGAAATCATCATTTGACCGTAATGTGTATTGCAGATGATCCAAAAGAGCTTGAAAATATTCTTTCAATGTCTGCGGTAGAATTAACAAATACTGGCGGTATTGGTGTTAGGGAAAGAGTTAATATGGAGCCTGCTTTTTGGGCTCAAATCCCTGGTAATGATAGTTTTATTGTGCGAAGTGCAACAATTAATACAGCAAATCTAGCATCATTTAATTCTTTTCATAATTATCCAACAGGAAAAGCAGAAAATAATCATTGGGGTAGTGCAGTTACTGTTTTAGATAGCACATCTGGTACGCCTTATTATTTTAATTTTCACTTAAGAGATGTAGGTCATACAACAATCATTGGGCCAACTGGCGCGGGAAAGACCGTAATGATGAATTTTTTATGTGCTCAAGCTCAAAAATTTAAAGCAAGACTTTTTTTCTTTGATAAGGATAGAGGTGCTGAAATTTTTTTGCGTGCTCTAAATGGTAGATATACTATAATAGATCCAGGTAAATCCTGTAAATTTAATCCATTTCTTTTGCCAGATACAGGAGAAAATCGAGCATTTTTGCTAGATTGGCTAAAGCAACTCGTTTCTGTCAATGGAGAGCAAATTACAGCAGAAGATATAGATCTTCTAACATCCGCAATAAATGGTAACTATAAATTAAAAACAGAAGATAGAAGGCTTTCAAATATCGCCCCTTTTCTTGGCGTTGGAGGCCCTGGAACACTTGCAAGTAGAATTGCAATGTGGCATAGCGGCGGCTCTCATTCTAATATCTTTGATAACGCAGAAGATATAATAAATTTCGCTGAAAATGATATTTTTGGCTTTGAAATGGCGGAGCTTTTAAAGGATAATGCAAGTCTTGGGCCTGTTTTAAGCTATATATTCCATAGAATTAATATCTCTTTAGATGGAACACCTAGCATGATAGTTCTTGATGAGGCATGGGCGCTGATAGATAATCCTATTTTTGCACCAAGAATTAAAGATTGGTTAAAGGTACTTAGAAAGCTCAATACTTTTGTTGTTTTTGCTACTCAAAGTGTTGAAGATGCAAGTAAAAGTGCAATTAGTGATACATTAATACAACAAACAGCAACGCAAATATTTTTACCAAATCTTAAGGCAACAGAAGTTTATAAAACTGCTTTCATGCTAAGTGAGAGAGAATTTATGTTAATAAAAACAACAGATCCAGGGACTAGATATTTTTTAATTAAACAAGGTAATGATGCTGTAATTGCAAGAATAGATCTTAGCGGAATGGATGCAATTATTAATGTTTTATCTGGGAGGGCAGATACTGTCATTGTCCTTGATTCCGTACGTAAAGAATTTGGAGATGACCCAAGTATTTGGCTCTCGAAATTCAATGAGCGTTTAAAAGAAATAAAGGAATAAAAGCATATGTTTGTTAAAAGATTTTTTGTTTTTATATATTGTTTTTTTAGCTTTTTGCAGATTGCAAGTAGCTACAATAGCATGATGGAATTTGAAACAAAATCTACTATCAGTGGTGGTATAGGATATCTTGGTAATGTGGATAACTGTTTTTCAAGTGGAAAAGCTCTTTTTCCTTGGGAAGTTGGTGATTTGAATAACACTTGCATTCCAACTGTACTTGGAAAAGATTCTGCAAATACTTGTTCAAATGCATCGCATGGATCTTGGAGCTTTGTTTCGACCGCAGGAAGAGCTGCTGTTTATATGAGTATGATGGGCTCATTTCCAATAGGCTCAATTATTGCTCTTATCGCAATAGGTATAGAATATATCATCATGATAGATATTTGTACTAACGCATATATTGTAGCGCCTCATGAATATATAAATTTTAAATTTGAAGAGAAATATGGTAATAAGCAATACATAGATTGCAAAGAAATGGGTGCTGGAGGTGATGCTGGGGGAGGGCCTGATGGAGTTGTTGTATATAATGATGCTCCAAAAGCATTTAATGCAATAGATGTGCCGTTTTTCTATCACTGCAATCCAAGATTTGACCCAATACAAGGAGCAGAACTCGGCGGTACAGATGCAGATGAAGAGATGATTAGTAGAACTTGGGGTTATATGGGGGGAGCCTCTGCGTACTGCATACCTCCTGGAGATGAAATAGGTAAGATAGCTGAGCAACAGAAATTAGTGGGAAAAGTAGTTGTGCATTATATAAATGGATGGGATAGATTTTGGGGCTCAGATAGAACAAGATGTAATAAAGGTGGCTCAGGAAAACCAACACGCGAGGAATTTGTTTTAACGCCAGGTCAAAATCCTCTATATTACAAAGCTCCTGCGCATTATCATCCTTATTATACATTTGGTAGTGGTAAGGTGCAGCTTTGCGTTGCAACTCCTTACACATTACTTCCAATTAAAGTTGGTTGTACATATGTACCTCCTCCAAATGATGAATTAGAGCTTGATGATTTTATTAAAGATTATCTCTCTGGTACTCGTTGTTTTTATTTTATAAGTGGCAGAGAGGATTTAAGATCTCTTGGAAAAGCAATAGATGAAGCAAATCCTGCAAGTGCAAATCCTCCAGGTCATATAAGGGCTGTTAGTGGATTTCTAAGGAGTGATCTTCATATTACAAGTACTATTATAGGTTGTATACAAGATTTGCTGATAAAGGTTTTTATCAATAAAGATCCAAATATTAGCGCAGGAGGTGGTGGTCAATCTTTCTTTCAGATAGTACAAGAGAAATTGAAGCAGATAGTTTATGCAATACTTGTGCTTTATATCGCACTTGTTGGTATTAAAATAATGTCTTCTGCAGAGATGCCAAAAAAAAGTGAATTGATAATGTATATTATTAAATTTGCACTTGTTTTATATTTTGGTGTTGGTGATGCCTGGTACTCGATGGATGGCGGTAAAAGAACTGGTCTATATCCAGCTATTCTAAATGGATCGCAAGAAATCACAGATCTATTTATGAGCGCTCAAAATGATAACGATCCCGCCAAATACTGCAATTTTGAAATTAACGGAAGAAATATTTTCAGTGAAGTGGAAATTCCAGTAAGTAGTATGAATGGCCTTAAAAACACAATAGGTTTTCAGGATGTTATTAAAATGACAACATGGGATCTTATTGATTGTAAAGTTGCGAATTATTTGAATCTTGGATCTTGTAAATATACGATGTCTGGTATGATTGGTGCTTGGATTATAACTGCCTCTTTCTTGCTTGGTATATCTGGTTTCTTACTTAGCATTGTATCATTTATATATTGCTTTATGTTCTTGCTGATTATTTTCAAATTTGTGCACATTTTTATAATGTCAATGTTTGTAATTACTATTCTTGTTTTACTTTCTCCGATTTTATTTTGCTTTGGTTTATTTGAATTTACAAAAGGAATTGCGCAAAAAACCATTACGATGATTATAGGATATATGCTCTATCCAGCACTCTTAATGGCGTTTGTTGCATTAATGCTATCAACATTTGATTATGTTTTTTATGGAGATTTAGATTTAACCGCGCACGGAGGGGATATTAAAGCAGCGTGTGATGGCAATAACTCAATGTTTTGCAAAACTTATGATGCTGCATCTACAGATCCTTGCAGCTATAGCGCCGGAGGTCTTGCTGCAAAACTTACAACAACTTTAAATCTTGGGCCGCTTGGAGAATATACAATATTAAAAGATGAATACAGGAAGCCATATTTTGATGCAGTACTTCAACTTATGTTATTTGCGTTTTTATTTTATTTGTTCTCTGAATCTGTCAGTAGCTTTATTGCAATACTTGTTGGAGTGCAAGATTTAGGTGGTATGGCAAGAGGCGGAAATGCTCTTGGGGCAATAGGATCTGGTATGGCATCTGCAGGTAAATTCGCAATGTCTGCTGGCACTAGTGCAGGCAAAGGCATAATGAATAAAATAAAATCTGGCGGTGGCTCTAAAGGTGGTGGATCGAATGCTGATAAGATGAAAAGGCAATAATGTATGGATTTTGACATTTATAGAAAGTGTTTTCGTATTACTTTATGCGCATTATTAATGCTTATTATAAATGCGCAGAAAAATGCAATATACGCAGGAGGTCTTTCTTATAATGATTGCGTTTTCAGTTGGGAATTTGGAGAAGTTAATAGAACGCCAATTATTGTGAGACCAGTTGGAAAAATTTGCTATGATAGGTGCCAAGCCGAGTGTCTTGCTTTTGCTAGAGCGAAAAATGGAGAAGATATCACTGATCCAGATTCTTATGCTGCAAATAATGAAATACAAGATGATTTAAATAAAGATATTATTGAGCAATGCATAGTGTTATGTCAAAAAGGAGAGATTTTTAAAAGTAAATTTAGAGAATATGATTCAAGTATAAAAGATAAAATTCAATTTAGATGGAGTGATAAAATAGCAGAAATAAAGGCCGCTTGTAATCCTGCTTCAGGGAGCGTAGGTTCTGCAGAATATCATTATTATAGCGCAAATTTAAAAATTAAAGTTGGAGATAAAATTAGAATTACTTTAATTAATCCAACATCTAGCATGGAAAATGCTGTATATCTTTGCGGATTTAAAACTGTGCGTATGGATACAGAAGATCACAGAGGTTCCTTAGATGCTGATCTTTGGGGGAATCATTCTTGGTGGAAACCTTATATGAATCAAAGTGCATATAATGATTTTGTTTCATATGGCGTTAATCATCCAAGACGCTGGAGTGCACGTAATAAATATGAGAACTATACAGATATCGGCATTAAAATATATGATGGAGATTCTTTAAGTATTCAATATAGAGGGAATTTTATTTCAAATATTAATTCAGCAGGTGGTCTTGATAACTCACTTTCGATGATAATGTTGAAAGATTTTTTGGGCATTAGTATTCCAAAGGTATATGCTCTACCTGGTTCTGGTTTTAATAATTCAGATATTAATTTTTCATCTGATAAACCTAATGATTATCCATCAGACGTAAATCCTTCTTATGGTCAAGCGCAAAAAGTATTTTTAGGATTGCAGGGTAAAGTTACTTATTCAAGCAGAGATTTCAATGGTTATATCTTTGAAGGTATTAAAAGGCAAGTTGCAGATCCAAATGATCAGAGTAAGGAAAGATATCCTATGTATAATTTTTGGGGAGTTATTGAAGGTCTGAATAAGGAATTTGCAAATCCTACATCTCTTTTCATGAGTCATGGATCTGCAAGCAGTAACAGAGATTCTGCAGTAGGTGGTTTTGATACAAGGATAACTTGGAGAGGTTGTAGGTATACTCACGAAGATGAAGTGCTAGAATATGCTATAGTTCCAAAATCAAAAGTTGGCGATGAGACGATTTATAATCCTGCGCAAGATCCAAATATATGGGAAAAAGTTGATATTACAAATTTAAAAGAAGGTAAAGAATTTGAGCCTAAAATGCAAGGTAATGAGGGTATATTATATCTTAGAATCAATAAAGTTGCGGATCACGGAGGTGGTGATGGAAGAGAAGTAGAGAGATATAATACATCTGGAGGAATATTTGTTTTTGCTGAAAAAAGTGAAAAAAAGAATCCTGTAAGTGGCATTATCTCTAATGTTGTAAAGAAAGTAGATGATTTACTTTATAAGTTTGAAGGTTATGATTCTAGTAATGGAGTAATTAAAAAGGTTTATAAACGCTTTATTGAAGATGGCGG
>JAQCBG010000034.1 GCA_027621485.1 Pseudomonadota bacterium | reverse complement strand
AATCTTTTTAAAGCTTCATCAAGGCCAATGACTTCTATAAAATGAAATATAGGTGGTGAATTAAATGCGCCAATAAAAAAGCAGCGCAAAAGTTGCATTATTTGCTTATCGCTGAAGTCAAAATGCCTTAAAGACTGCATACAAATCTCTTTAATCTTATCTTGCTTCCATACACTGCATTGTTTTAAATCTGCGCTCATTTTATTAATAATTTGCATAGGTAAAACTCCCATAGATCTTATGATTTTAATTGCGCCTTCTATTAATTCAGAATCGTGAGCTTTAGAGTAGTAAAGTGCAGCTATTTCACTTAGTTCAGTTAAATTTTTTGCTCTTTTTTTAATTTCTGGCATTGCCTCTATAAGTTTTGCATGTATTTCCTCATTCTTATTTACATCTGTGGTAATGAAAGATACGAGCTCTTCGTTTGATTTTTGCTTGATATAGTGAGAATTCAAAAAAATCAATTTTTGCTCATCAAGTCTTGCTGCAGATTTACCTATGCCATCTAATGAAAAAATTTCAATTGCTTGCTTTAAATCTATGATTTCTAAATCCTTATAACTCCACCCAAGTTTTAATATGTAATTGCAAATAGCATCTGGTAGATAGCCTTTTTCTTTATATTCTTCAATGCCAGTTACTAAGTGACGTTTAGACATTTTAGTTCCATCTGGATTATGAACTAAAGGTATGTGGGTAAATTTTGGAATATTCCAGTTTAAAGCAGAATATATAGCAACTTGATAAAATGTATTAGTTAAGTGATCATCCCCCCTTATAATATTTGTTATATTTAAATCATGATCATCAACTGTTACTGCTAAAGGGTATGTTGATGCATTGCAAGATCTGAGCAGCACTATATCTTCCATTTCATTTCCATTTCTTTTACATATTCCATGAATAGAATCTTCAAAGCTATATATTGCTTCCTGATTAATTTTCAGTCTAATTGTAAATTTTGAGGCTTCAAAATCTAATGCATTAGAAGCGTTTGTTTTGTTCCTCCAAGGACTATCAATTTTGCTGTATGGATTTTTAAGTTTTTGATTATTTATCTCATCTTCGCTGAGGTAGCACTTATAAGCACAGCCCAACTTTAATAATAAATTTGCAATTTCAATATGTCTTTTTTGATTTTGATTTTGAAAAATTAGATCGCCATCCCAGTAAATTCCAAGCCATTTTAAATCTCTCTGTATTGATTCTGTAAAATCTGCATTTGATCTTTCTTGATCTGTATCTTCTATACGTAAAACAAATTTTCCGCCATTACTGCGTGCATATAGAAAGTTAAATAAAGCAGTTCTTGCGCTACCAATATGTAATTTTCCGGTAGGTGAGGGTGCAAATCTAGTTTTTATGACGTTCATTTCTTATAGTTTTCGTCTCAAAAATTTTTAATAAAAACATTTAAATTATAAATGATAAATGGTTTTGGATTGTATTACATGGATCTGTAATAATCAATTCAAGGTTATATATAAAAATGAGTATTTAAAATTTCTTCCACATATCAGAAATTTCAGATATAGCGATAATCTCATCTCATTGACTATGATGCGTAATTGATATAGCATCATGCAACTTTCACTGAATAAATTCTTAAAAATATGTTACCATTAATGCCTAAAGCCACAGCAGCTTGGCTTATTGAGCACACATCTATTACTTTTGAGCAAATTGCAGATTTTTGTGGTCTGCATATTACTGAGGTGCAGGGCATAGCAGATGGTGATGTTGCGCAAAACATCAAGCCTATTGATCCTGTTATTAGCTCTCAGCTTTCTGCTGCAGAGATAGAAAGATGCGAAAGAGATAAAAATCTTAAATTAAGACTTTCTGATAAAGCAATAAAATTTGCAAAATTAACAACAAAATCTAAGAGTAAATATACTCCAATTGCAAGAAGGCAAAGCAAACCAGATGGGATAGCATGGCTGATAGAAAATTGCCCTGAATTAAGTGTATCTCAGATAGTAAAGCTTATTGGAACAACAAAAGTAACTGTTGAGTCAATAAAAGATAAGACTCACTGGGATATTGAAAATATTAAATCTAAAGATCCTATAATGCTTGGGCTTTGTACGCAAAAGGAATTAGATGATCTTTGTGAAAAAGCAAGGGCCTTAGAATTCAAGAAAGGTGTAAAAAAAAGTGATATAAATCTTGATGAGCCAAATCAAGAATATGAAATAAATGAGATTTGAAATAAATATTTAAAATAGATTTAAGATGTTTATTACTACAAAACATACCCCTAATCCAAATAGCTTAAAGTTTATACCTGGAATTCCAGTTTATAGTGAAGGTACTTTAAGTTTTAAAGAAGGCGATGATATGAGTTTATCGCCTCTTGTTGAGTCTTTGATGGACATAAGTGGGGTTGTATCTATTATGCTTGGTGATGATTTTATTACAGTTACTAAATCTCAAGAGGCAAATTGGGATATATTAAAGACTTTAGTAATTGCAGCTATTGTAGATCACATTGCTACAGGAGATGCAATTATTTTAAAGGCGAAATTAAACAAAGAGACCAGCAACAAGATATACGATGAAGATTCAACTATAAATAAAATAAAAGCACTTATTGATGAGAAAGTAAGGCCAGCTGTTGCGCAGGATGGGGGAGATATTACATTTCATGATTTTGAAGATGGAGTTGTATATCTTGAAATGCATGGTGCGTGCTCTGGATGTCCAAGTTCTCTGTTGACATTAAAATCTGGCGTTGAAAATATGCTGCAATATTATATACCAGAGGTTAAAGAAGTGCGATCTATAAATTAGTAAATTTATATTGCGTTATTTAAATGGCATTTAGTACAGATGGAATACGAGGGCCATTTAATGAGAGTCCTATGCTACCAGATTTAATTTTAAAATTTGCGATGGCAATTGGCATTTTTGCCATAAAATCTAAGGGGTCTGATTGTAGTAAGCCAAAGATAGTAATTGCAAAAGATACTAGAATATCATCTAATTTACTTGAATCATTACTTTTATCTGGTATTGCGTCTGTTGGAGTAGATGTGATTTTATCTGGTATTTTACCAACTGCAGCAGTTTCTTTTCTTGTGCGTAAGATGCGCGCTGAATATGGTATTATGATTTCCGCTTCTCACAATTTATATCAAGATAATGGGCTTAAAATTTTCGATAAGCTGGGCTTAAAAATCTCAAATCAAGATGAGCAAGATTTATGGGATTTTATAAAAAAAAGTGATTTAAATACTCATCTTGTGAAATCAGATATGCTAGGTAGTATTTTAAATGAATCTTCAAGTTCCTATTCAAGTTATTTAGATTATATCAAGGATTTTGCATCATCTAGGCAATCATCTAGAATGAATGTAGTGCTTGATGCTGCAAATGGAGCTGGTTATAAAATTGCTCAGCATGCTATACTAGAGAGTGTAAATGTTGAATTAAGAAGTATCGCATGCTCTCCAGATGGATTTAATATAAATGAAGAATGTGGCTCTACCGCAATGAAGTTGCTTCAAACTCAAGTTCTCTTTATGGGTTTTGATATAGGAATTGCGCTTGATGGCGATGCAGATAGAGTTTCTGTTTGTGATGAGTGTGGGGTTTTGGTTTCTATGGATCATGTAATTGCAACAATAGCGCTTCACATGAAAAAAACAAATCTTCTTAAAGGTGGTATTGTAATTACTGAAGCGTCTAACTCTGCATTAGAAGATTTTCTAAATCAAAATGATATTAAGGTATATTACTCAAAGATTGGTGATAAAAATGTTGCTAAATTGATGCAAGAGATAGGGTGCAATTTAGGGGCAGAGCGATCTGGTCATATAATTTTTGGAGATCATTCTTTTATAAGTGACGGAATTATTAGTGCGTGCAAAATACTCTCTATAGTCAATCAACCTGGAAAGGTTGCAAGTGATATATTTAGATGTTTTAGATTGTATCCAGAGATTCAATACAATTATAGATATAACAATAATGAAGACCCAACAGCAAATAAAGTTACGCAAGAAAGATTAAATTCTTTAAAAGAGAAGAATCCAGATGTAAGATTTTTAATCAGAAAATCTGGAACAGAAAAGGTGATTCGTATATTGCTTGAGATTAAAAAACATGTGAATACCAACTCAAGATTGGAGCGACTTAGAGATGAGGTTTTAGAATGTTTTCAGAATACATGATATGATGTCTGGAATTATTTGAATTTCTAATATATTGATGCTTTTTATTATTGACTTTTTACTCTCTCTTTTCTACAACAGATGGCTTGTGTATTGTTGCTTGTAGTGCGCAATATGCAAACTTAAAATATTGAAAAGAATTTTAGTATGTTTGCGATTATTGAATCTGGCAGTAGGCAATACAGAGTTGCGGAAAATAATGTAATTAAAGTGAATAAGATAGATGCAGATATTGGCTCTATTGTTGATATAGGTAGAGTTCTTGCTGTTCATGGAATAAATGATAAAGGGATAGTGTTTGGAGAAAAATCCCCTACATTAAAAGTAACTGCAGAGGTACTTGAGCAAAAAAAAGATAAAAAAGTAATAATTTTTAAAAAGAGAAGGCGTCATAATTCTCGCAAGAAGAATGGATATAGGCATGATATTACAGTGCTTCGTATTAAAACAATTACAATGTAAAGTATTTCTAGATATTTTTGGTATTATAAATTATGGCAAAAAAGAAAGCTGGTGGTAGTTCGAAAAATGGAAGAGATTCAAGGGGTAGGAGACTCGGTTTAAAGCGGTCTGATGGTCAATATGTGAATTCTGGTACTATTATTGTAAGGCAACGTGGTACGAAATTTTATTCCGGAAATAATTCTGGCATAGGAAAGGATCATACAATATTTGCAACTGTAAATGGCTTTGTGAGAATGCGAAGAGCAGCTAAAAAAGTTGTTATAGATATAGAGCCTAAAATTCTAGAAAATAATACAAATATATAGGGTAAGTATATCCATTTAACGTAAATGATTTGAGTCATTTAGAGTCAATGGGTCTGTAGCTCAGGTGGTTAGAGCGCACGCCTGATAAGCGTGAGGTCGGAGGTTCAACTCCTCCCAGACCCACCATTATCTTTTTTTTTATTTTCTAGCTTTGTGTTGACGTGTTTTTAGCGATAATACTGATTTCGATTTTTGCATCAAGTGAGCTTGAACTTTTTGTTCCTAGCTTTCCTTCTATACAAAGTGAATTTCAAATCTCCCCTTTTGCAATGCAATTGACTTTGAGTTTAAATTTTATTGCATATTGCATTTTCTCTTTATTTGTTGGCTCTTTTAGTGATAAATACGATAGGAGGTTGATTATCAATGTAAGCTTATTAGTATGTCTTATTGGGAGTATTATATGTGTACTCACAACTAAAGAATATTATATTTTACTTATAGGTAGAATGCTTCAGGGCATTGGTATTGCTGCGCCATCAGTACTCTCTCCTGTTGTAATATCTGATGTCTATGAAGAGAAGAAAAAGCAATCTTCATTAATAGGTATAATGCATAGCGCCATGGCATCTTCAGCAATACTATCTCCTGTTGTGGGGAGTTATGTGAATATTCATTTTGGCTGGAAGGCAAATTTTATTATATTGCTTATATTAAACGTATTTGCGCTTATCTTTTCTTTTCTTTTTATTCCGTCATCTAAATCAAAAAGCAATACTTTAGAAAAGATTTCCTATATGGGTCTACTAAAATCATCAAATGTATTGCTACTTGTGATTGCGTTAAGTTGTATAATTTCATGTTATTTGGTATTTTCTGGTATATCGCCAATTTTATACGTCAATAATTTTAATGTGAAGCAATCTGATTTTGGTTTTCATATTTGCGCTATGTCTATTGCTTTTGCGCTTCTTAGTGGTTTTGGTGGAAATATTATAAAGCGTTTTGGATATTACAAATGCTTAAGATTTGGCATAATGATTTGTATTGTGCATTTAATTTGCTTAATTCCAATTATCATTCTTAATGTCTCAAATCCCTATTTAATTACTGCATGCATTATAATTTCATCTTTTGGCGTTGTGTTTCCAATTAATATAGGGTTTCCTGTGGCGATTAATTTAATCCAGGATGCAAAAGGCAAGACAGCTGCACTTTTAACTGCTGTGAGATTACTACAAACATCTTTTGGTCTTTGGTGTGTTAGTTTATTACATAATGGAACAATAATACCACTTGGTATATATATATTAATTAGTATGACTGTTGCTATATGTATATTTATTTTTTTATTAAAGAGACAAAAAGAGATATTTCAAGAATAATATTTAGAATAATATTGAAGTAAATTCCTGTACCGTTCTGCTTTTTTGCGATACTA
>JAQCBG010000033.1 GCA_027621485.1 Pseudomonadota bacterium | reverse complement strand
CAAAACTAAAATTATTAGTTTTTATATTTATTATGAGAGAATAAAGGTATATAGAGTGAGATTTATATTTATACTATCTGTTTCTGCAATTTTAGCTTTCTCTGCTTTTTTCTTATTCAAAAATATGAATGATGAAAGTAATAATGATCAAAAAAGCTTTATTGATAATACAAAAGGAGTAATTCTTAATTCCGAGAATACAAAAGGCAAAGTTTTATCAGAAGAAGATGTAAAGCAAATAGCAAAAGATTTTATATCTCAAAACCCAGAATTAATCGTTAAAAGTGTTGAGGAGTACTATAGCACTAAAACAGCTTCCGCAAAGCAAGAGCAGCATGCGCTTGTAAATGAGATGAGAAATGATCTTGAGAATAATAGCTCAGACCCATCTATTGGAGAGGGCGAGATTGTAGTGGTGGAATTTTTTGATTATTCATGTAGTTTTTGCAAAAGAATGCATAATATAAAATCTAAAATAATAGATAACTATAGTAATGTCAGATTTGTCTTTAAAGAATCTCCAATATTAAATAAATGGTCTTTAGATGCGTCCAAAGCTTCTATTGCTGTAAATATGATAGATAAAGAAAAGTATGCTGCATTTCAAGATTTGCTTTTTCAGATGAGCCCCAATGCATCAATTAAAGAAATATTGCAATCAGGGGAAAAAATTGGAATTGATGTGAGTAAGATGAAAAATCTTATGGAGAGCTCTGCTGTACAAAATAAAATTAATGAAAATTTAAATCTTGTCTCTAAACTCAAGATTAATGGCATGCCATTTTATATAATTGGTAATGATGTACTGCCTGGAGCTTTTAGTTATGAAGAAATAAACGCCATTATTACTTCAATGGGAGGTATTAGGAAAAAGATAAATCCATCAAACAATAATCATGCAGGAAGTGATTCAATGCAAATAGATAAAGAGGAAAGCATTCAAGATTCACAAGACTTGTAATGAAGTTGTGTTTAAATATATCTTTTGGCTCTGCAAGATCAGTTTTTGCATATCTTGACCTGAAAGAAAAATTAATGTAGGATAGCGCAGCTGCGTGCAGTTTGCGTTAATAATCTTAATCAGGACATATGTCTAAAAAGAATTCTACTCTTGTAAAGTTACAAAGTACTGCGGGTACGGGTTTTTACTTTGTAAAAAAAAGAAATCCAAAGAAGCAGAAAGAGAAGCTTTCTTTTACCAAGTATGATCCGCGTGTTATGAAGCATGTTCTGTTTGAAGAGAAGAAAATTAAGTAGAAAAACTTCACGATAGAAACAGTTAGCTACATTTTTCTTAAGGTTTTTATATGCGCGCTCTTTGCTTTTTTGTTTTGCCTTTTATTGCTTTACTTACTATAGCATCTTGTACATCTGATCAGTCTGCGCGAGATTTAAAAAGTCCGTGTAGCTCTTTTGCTGGTTTAGAATAGAGTTGCATGCATTTAAAGGCGCTTTTTTTGTTAAAGATGTAAATGCTTGATCTTCTCTTGTAATTATAATTACAAAAGATATAGCTTTGCATTTTATATACCAATGGATTTTTTATATAGGTAGATAGAGTGATCGAAAGAACATTATCAATCATTAAACCAGATGCAATAAGAGATAATGCAAAAGAAGGAATAATCAACATGCTTCAAGATCATGGTTTTATTATTCTGCAGCAGAAAGATTATCATATGACAGAAGAGGAAGCTAAGGAATTCTATAGCGCTCATGAGTCTGCATTTTTTTTTCAAGATTTAGTGAATTATATGATATCTGGTCCTATTACTGTTATGCTTTTAGAGGCAGAAAATGCTGTACTTGCGCATAGAGAATTAATGGGCGCAACAAATCCTAAAGATGCAAAGTCTGGAACTATTAGAGCGAGATTTGGAAAAAGTATAGAGGAAAATGCTATACATGGATCTGATTCTATAGAGGCAGCAAAAAGAGAAATAGATTTCTTTTTTCATCAACAAGGATTGCATGAATAGCTTTTCAGGTAGCAAATTCTCTTATTAAAGATGCGTATAAAATCTATAAATGCAAGGCAAATTTTAGATAGCAGAGGCTCTCCCACTATAGAAGTTGATCTCTTATTAAATTGCGGAGGTTTTGGCAGAGCATCTGCGCCAAGTGGCGCATCTGTTGGCGGAAGAGAAGCTCTAGAGCTTAGAGATGGTAAAAAAGATTTCTACTTCGGCAGAAGTGTAATGCAAGCCGTGTTGAATGTAAATAATCCTATAAAAGATGCGATCATTAATAAAAATTTTGAATCTCAAAAAGAGCTCGATGAGTTACTTATAAAATTAGATGGCACGAAAAATAAGAGTAATTTTGGCGCTAACGCACTTATTGCGACTTCAGTAGCCTTTATGAAGGCATGCGCAAATTCCTCCAATATAGAGCTTTTTAAGATGGTTAGAAACCAAATTCCAAAAGAAGAGGGATTTGGTGATCTGTATGTTATGCCAAGACCAATGTGTAATCTTATTAATGGAGGTCAGCATGCAGATAATGATCTTTTATTTCAAGAATTTATGATCATCCCTTCTGCGAAGTATAGCATTGAAGATGCAATTGAGATTTTGTGCTCTATGTTTAATGCCTTAAAATCTATATTGCATGCAAAATCTTTAAGCATAAATACCGGTGATGAAGGGGGCTTTGCGCCTAATATTAGATGTGCAGAAGAAGCTCTGGATCTTTTGATGTTAGCTGCGCAAAAAATTAATATAAAGCCATATGAAGACTTTTCTATAGCAATAGATGTAGCAGCAAATCATATATATGCAAATACTACTTATCGTATCAATGATATAGATAATGATTTAAAGTTAAGTTATGCTCAATTAATTAGGTATTATAAGATTCTTAAAGCAAATTACCCAATATCTTCAATAGAAGATGGTATGGATGAAAATGATATTGAAGGATGGAAAGCCTTAACAGCCGAAATAGGAAATGAAATGCAATTAGTAGGGGATGATATTTTTGTTACTAATAAAGAGATTATCCAAAAATACTCAAAGGAAAAAATTGCAAATGCAGTTATTATAAAAATCAATCAAATTGGAACGCTTACAGAAGCAATAGAAGCTGCAATAAGCGCAAGGCGTAATAAATATTCACTTGTTGCATCTCATAGATCTGGAGAGACTGAAGATGTATTTTTATCTCATTTTGCAGTTGGTATAAATAGCGAATATATAAAGACCGGCTCTGTTTCAAGATGCGATAGAACCGCAAAATACAATGAGCTTTTGAGAATTAATGAGAATATATAATAAACAAATTGTATAATAATGTTTTAAGCATTAACGCTGCATGTGGAGATTGTAGTGTTGCGATTTCTTCTTTTGGTGCTATCAAATCTCTACATAAGGATGATAGAAAAAATATGCAATCAGCAGTTCTTGCTAATCTTATTAATCTTGCCATGAAGCAAGCTCAAATAAAGATCTCTGAAATTGATTGCATTATTACAACAGTTGGCCCAGGTAGTTTTACGGGTATTAAAATTGGCATTGCAATAGCAAGTGGAATATCTTCTGGAGTAAAGCAAAACTTACCAATATTATATTTTAACACATTATCATTACTGCATTGGCTTGTAATATCCAATGAGCTCAATACGCAATCAGATTATACTCATACAATAAATGCAGGAAGAGGTAGATTTTTTTGCAAACGCACAAAATACAATGATGCGCTGAAAGAAAAGAGCGATGATTTATGGCTTGTAGAAGCTAATTTAATAAATGAATTCGGAAGGGATTCAATAATCTATGGTGAATATCACGAAAAACATCATAAAATGTATAAATCAATTTGTGCACTAGATATACTTCAAAGATATCTTGCGCTTGAGGTATCTCAATATGAGTTATATAAAAATCTAGAGCCTATATATAATCTAAAGTATTGGAGTAAATGCTAATGCTTTCTCAAAAGAATTTATTTGTTATTGGATGCTTTATATCATAGATAAAAGAATCATCGCTAATTCTAGTTCCTAAAGCGGCTTGTTTACGTTTAAATTGATTTAAGTTAATTTGCCTCTTTATTGCTTTTTCTAAGTTTTGCTCTATATGAGAGACTTTAAAAGCTTCTGTACAACATAAAAAACTTTTTATAATTGTATCCAATATAGGATATGGTGGTAGAGTATCTGAATCCTTCTGATTTGGTTTTAGTTCTGCGCTAGGCTCTTTAGTGATGATATTATTTGGTATCATGATACCACATAAATTTTTATCTTTTGTGATTTTTGGTATATTTTTATTTCTCCATTTAGCAATTCTGTATAAATCTGTTTTATATAAATCTTTAATTGGAGCAAAGCCTCCACACATATCTCCGTAAAGTGTGCAATATCCAACTGCAGATTCCGATTTATTAGATGTTGCAAGTAATAAAGAATTTTCTTGATTAGATATAGTCATGAGTATTGCGCCTCTTATTCTTGCCTGCAGATTTTCTTCTGCAATGCTGGGCGTAGTATTATTTAGATTTAATATCTCTTGAAATGCTTTGTATATTTTATCTATACTCAAGATTCTAAAGAGGCAATTTATATTTTGCGATAATTTTTCTGCGTCATCTCTACTTTCTTTTGATGAAAACATAGATGGCATATATATACATTGAATTGCATCTGCGCCAATTGCATCTGCTGCAAGTATTGCCGTAAATGCGGAATCTATACCTCCTGATAAGCCTATTAAAATTTTTTTAAAATTATTTTTATATATGTAGTCTCGAAGACCAATTATAAGTGCTGAATATATATTTTCTTCTTCAGTGATGCAGTCTGATATTAAATTTTGTTTCGAGTTATTATGCGCCTTTAAATCACAATTGTATTTATCATAGTGAATTGTTAAAAGTTCTTCATGCCAATATCTTTCTTGAAATATACGGTTTCCAGATTTTGAAAGCGCAAAGCTTCCTCCATCAAAAACAATTTCATCATCTCCCCCAAATCTATTAACATATACAAGGGGTAGTGATGTATTTGATATACATTTTTGCGCAACGTTCATTCTTTTTTTTTGATTAAGAAGTGTAAACGGCGATGCATTTATTGCAATTAAAAGATCCGCGCCATCTTCTTTTCTATGCTTAGCTACATCATCATGCCACATATCTTCGCAAATTAATATACCAATTCGAACGCCACAATGTTGTATGATAGCTTGCTTTACAGTGCCGGATATAAAATTTCTTTTTTCTGCGAAGATACCATAATTTGGTAAATGATGTTTGTAAGTTGTAGATACGATTTCTCCATTAAAAATAAACACTCCGGCATTATATGGTGCGTATTCCTCATTGACTATAATAGGCGCGCCAACGAGTATTGCACATTTTTTTTTGCATGTTAATACTCGTAATTCTTCAATTGCGCTTGCCACAGCAGAAAGAAAAAAATTATTACGAGCAAGATCCATAATGCCATATCCAGAAATGCTAAGCTCTGGAAATATAATTAAATCTGCATCCTGAATTAATGCTTTATAATAATGTGATATTATGACATCTTTATTGCGCTTTATGTCTCCTGTAGTAGCATTAATTTGAGCAATGCAAATTAGCATAACAATATTTTAAAATGAAAAAATGATTCTTAAATTTAAAGAAGAGATTCTGTTAGAATCTCAAATCCGCTAGCTGTGGTAGCGATTGTGTGCTCGAATTGGGCCGAAAGTGAGCGATCTTTAGTAATGACAGTCCATCCATCCTTCATTAATTTAGTAGCATAACCACCAGCATTTATCATCGGCTCTACAGTAAAAAACATTCCTTCTTCTATTATAGTGCTATCTTTTTCATCAAAGTAATGCAGTATATTTGGCGCAGTGTGAAATTTCCGCCCTATGCCGTGTCCACAATAATCTCTTACAACAGAAAAGCCTCTTTGTTCCGCAAACTCCTGTATTGCTTTACCTATTTTATTTAATTTAACCCCGGGTCTTATTTGCTCTATACCAAGCATCATTGCATCATATGTAGTATCTACAAGTCTTCTTGCTTTAATTGATATTTTATCTCCAACAAAATACATTCTGCTACTATCTCCATGCCACCCATCTTTTATAACAGTCACATCAATATTAATTATATCACCTTCATCTAAAATCTTTGGCCCTGGTATGCCATGACATATAACGTGATTTACAGAGGTGCAAATAGATTTAGGAAAGCCCTTATAATGAAGTGGTGCTGGAATTGCAGATTCAGATAGAATCATATCATGGCAGATTCTGTTTAACTCATCAGTTGTTACGCCTGGTTTTACAAATTGCTTTATATGATCTAAGATTTTAGCAGCTAAGCTTCCAGCAATGCGCATCTTTTGTAGTTCTGATTTGGAGTGTATTTCTATACCAGTTTGAATTGGCATTTTTGAATTGATAGTGTTATTTAATCATCGAAATTAATATACATCTATAAAGATCTAATTGAAGATAAAGATGTTTTTATTAATATTTCTTTAAGTTATTATTATGAATCTTTTACGCCATATCTTATGCAAGAGTCAATAAAAAGACGCATAGTTATTAAAGCAGCTGAAATTGCAGCGCAAAAAGGCTGGTCTAAAGAGACTCTCTGCCTTGCAATA
>JAQCBG010000032.1 GCA_027621485.1 Pseudomonadota bacterium | reverse complement strand
CCCTTGCCGGTTCAAGTCCGGCTGCGGGTACCAAGTATTAATTATAATTATAAGCTTCATAAGCATTGCATAAATTATAATACTTCAATACAATACCTTCAGAATGATTCGCTATAAAAATTTACTACTCAGTATCGCCTAATGGAATTTTTTAAAAGCTCACTTAAAGAAATAGATGTCGATATTTATAACGCCATAGCAAAAGAAAAAAATAGGCAGCAAGATTGCCTAGAACTTATTGCATCTGAAAATATAGTTAGCAAAGCAGTACTTGAGGCACTTGGCTCTATACTTACAAATAAGTATGCAGAAGGATATCCAAAAAAAAGATACTATGGTGGATGTCAGTATGTTGATATAGCAGAATCACTTGCTATAGAAAGAGCAAAGCAGCTTTTTAATTGTGAATTTGTCAATGTGCAGCCGCATTCTGGATCTCAGGCGAATCAAGCTGTATTTTTGTCTTTACTTAAGCCTGGCGATACTATCCTTGGAATGTCTCTTGATGCTGGAGGTCACTTAACTCATGGCTCGCCTGTCAATCAATCTGGAAAATGGTTTAATGCAAAACACTATGGCGTTGATCAAAAAACATTTAGAATAAATTATGATGAAGTTGAATTTAATGCAAAAAAATATAAGCCAAAAGTTATTATAGCAGGTCATTCAGCATACCCAAGAGAATTAGATTTTAAAAAATTTAGAGAGATTGCAGACAGTATTAATGCTTATTTAATGGTTGATATGGCTCACATCGCAGGGCTCGTTGCAACAGGATTTCATCAAAGCCCCATTCCTCATGCAGATGTTGTGACAACAACAACTCACAAAACATTAAGAGGTCCAAGAGGCGGCATGATACTTACTAATAATAAAGAGATTGCAAAAGCTATTAACTCGGCTGTTTTTCCGGGCATGCAAGGCGGCCCACTTATGCATGTTATTGCTGCAAAAGCTACTGCCTTCAAGGAAGCTCTACAAGATTCATATAAAGAGTATATAAAAAATGTTATAGAGAACTGCCGTGCACTTGCTACCACTTTAAATCAAAGAGGATTTGATGTATTAACAGGAGGTACAGATTCTCATCTCCTAATAGTAGATTTGCGCAATAAATCTATCACAGGAAAAGATGCAGAGATAGCGCTTGATGAAGCCCACCTTACCTGTAATAAAAATAGCATACCATTTGATACTGAAAGTTTTGTTGTTACATCTGGTATAAGACTTGGATCAGCGGCATGCACAACACGTGGACTTAGAAAAGAGCACTTTAAAGAAATTGGAAATTTAATAGCAGATACGTTAGATAATATAAAAGATGAGAGTGCAATAAATTCTATAAAATCTAAAGTATTGGAAATTTGCAACGCATTTCCAATTTACTAATTTTATTTATCGTAAATGTAATTTTAATTCATTTATGTTCAAAAACTTTTAAAGTGTATAGGTGCGAAGTTACTTTATTGAATCATTGAAAAATCACCTTTGCCCGATAGTACTTTTAGAATTTCCCCTTTTTTCTTAATGCTGAATACTAAAATCGGTATCTTATTATCTCTTGCAAGTGTTATTGCAGTAATATCCATTACGCCTAAATTTTTAGTAATAACATCATGATATGATATGCTGGGATATTTTACTGCATTTTTATTTATATGAGGGTCTGCAGAATATATTCCGTCAACTTGAGTTGCTTTTAATATGACATCACAATTTACTTCAGATGCACGAAGCGAAGCTGCGGTATCTGTTGTAAAAAAAGGATTCCCGGTTCCGGCAGCAAAAATAACAATCCTAGACTTCTCCATATGCCTTATTGCACGCCTTCTCATATATTGCTCTGCAATTGCTATCATAGGCGTTGCAGACTGCACGCGCGTTACAGCGCCAATTCTCTCAAGACTACTTTGTAAAGCAATTGCATTTATTACAGTTGCAAGCATACCCATATTATCAGCGCTCACTCTATTCATGCCAAGAGCAGAAGTTGTTGCGCCTCTGCAAATGTTCCCGCCACCAATTACTATTGAGATCTGAAATCCCGCATCATAAACTTCTTTAATATCAAGGCAAATTCTACTTATCACATCAATATCATGACCAAACTTCTGATGCCCCATAAGAGATTCGCCAGAAAGTTTAATCATGACGCGTTTATATTGCTGCATTTAGTGTGCTAGAGCTGAATATTAGAATATTATCTTAAATCTTGATGTGAAAATTCCTTCATCTTTTAGTTCATCACTTTGAATCTTCAAGACTAAATCTTACAAAACTTACAATGTCTATATTGCATCCATCTTCTTTTGCAGTAGATGCAATAAGTTCTTTAATGCTTATCTTATCATTCATGACGAACTGCTGCTCCATCAATACGTTCTCTTTGTAAAACTTAGTAATTTGACCCTCTACTATTTTGTCTACCATATTCTCTGGCTTACCACTTGATATTGCGTTTTCTCTTAATATTTCAGCTTCTTTTTCAATGATAGTAGAATCTACATCTTCCCTATGAAGAGCAACAGGATTCAATGCAGCTATATGTACTGCAATGTTTTTACCAAGAGATAAAACTTTATCTTTTTCAGCTGTATCTGATTTAAGAACTGCTAATACACCTATTTTACCAATGTTCTGAGATAAAGATCCATGCATGTATGAAGCAATTATCACATCATCTTGGCACTCTATTTTATGTATTCTACTGAGCCTTATATTTTCTCCAATAATGGATATATGCTCTGCAATTAAATCTTTAATCTTAGCATCTTTATCAACAACTATAGAATTTAAAAAATCATCTAATACAATATCCTGCTTTGCATTTAATAAACTTGATGCAATGATATTTGCAAGATCTTGAAACATTTTATTTTTAGCAACAAAATCAGTCTCTGAGTTCAACTCAATGATCGATGCTTTATTACCCTCTATTGCAAGCGCAATAACACCTTCTGGTGTTTCTCTATCTGCTTTTTTGTTACTTGACGCTATTCCTTTTTTGCGTAGCCAATCACCAGCTTCATCTATATTTCCAGAACAAGCAAGCAAAGCTTTCTTACAATCCATAACACCAGCCCCAGTTCTTGAGCGAAGGACTTTGATATCAGAGTTATTTATAGCATTCATCTTCTATATTAAAAAATGTTTAAAAAAATTATATGGAGCAATATATGAATACATCACAATAAGCTAAACCCTTAGTCGTGTTCACTTAATTTTATCTCTTCTATTTCTTTCTCTACTTCTTTATCAGAAGAAGCATGGTTAACTTCTTGTAAATCTGTATCTTTATCCATTACTTCATCTTCTAATTTTTCATCAATACTTACTCCAGATTTTTGAAGCCCATGCTCTATACCCTCAAGAATTGCATCCGCTGCGAGAGAGCATATCAAATCTATTCCTTTTTTGGAGTCGTCATTCCCAGGTATAACATAATGAATATTGTCAAAACTTGTATTTGTATCAACGATAGCAATAACAGGAATGTTGAGTTTTTTAGCTTCTTGCACTGCTATTGCATTCTCTTTTGTATCCATAACGAGTAATGCATCCGGAATACCGCCCATATTTCTGATACCTCCAAGTGTATGGTCTAACTTTTCTATCTCTCTTTTAAGATTTAATCTTTCTTTTTTCGTGAACTCTAAATCTTGATCAGCGTATAGTTTTTCAGAAGATTCTAGTGTCTTTACAGATTTAAATACTGTAGACCAGTTAGTCATCATACCTCCAAGCCATCTATAGTTAACAAAATATTGCCCACAACGCTTTGCATGATTTGCAATGCTTGTAGCAGCTTGCCTTTTTGTTCCAACAAATAATATTCTGCCATTATTAGAAGCAATTTTATGCAAAAACTTCAGTGCAGAATTTAACATTATAAATGTTTGCCTCAGATCTATAATATGTATACCACCTTTGGCGCCATATATATATTGAGACATCTTTGGATTCCAAAGATTTGTTTTATGGCCGTAATGAAGTCCTGATTCGAATAATTGCTTAATAGTGAAATTTGCTTGGTACATTTTTTAAAAACTCATGAAATTTAGTTAAATACCTCTGCGAAATAAAAGATCATTTATTTAAAATTAGATTGAATGACATTGATTAAATAAATAACACTAAATTTTATCATTTCGCATGTTTTGTCTTATCGCTTAGGTATGCAATCCTAGTGATGTAGCAGGATTATATGCTCTAGGAAAGAAAAAATCAATAACTCAAAGTAAAAGCTGAAATAATAACAAAAGTTTATTTATTTTGGTGTATAGTTTTCATCGTGCTTTGCGAGTAATTCTTCTGCGTAAAATTTCCCCTCTTTTAGCATACCCTTTACAATTGCACCACTTCCTTCTTTAAAAAGCATTGGAGTTCTGCCGCTATATACAACAATAATATCAGATTTCTTATCTGTTAATACAAACTCTAAGTGAAACATATCTTTATTCTGTATACTATCTTTTTGCACAAGGCCTCCAAGTCGTAATTCTTTATTTTCTTTATCTTGCATATTTAAAAGCTCAGTCGGCTCAACAAAAAACACTATATTATCTTTAAATGCAATAAGCGCTGAAATCACAATACAAGAAACAAAAAAAACTGATGCAACCGTTATATACAATCTTGATTTCCATTGCTTTTTTGGATGCATTTTATACATAAATATTCAAATAAACTAAAAACTCAGAATGGATAAGCAAATTATTATCACGTGATAAATTTATCAAACTTCATCAATAGACCATCTAGCACGCGGCTCTATATTGATACTATCTTTGAGATTCCCAGAAATTAAACGCTCAACTCCACTCCATGCTATCATAACTCCATTATCTGTGCAAAAAGCTTTTGGCGGGCATATTATTTTTTGAGAGCTAAGATGCATCGCTATATATTTCCTTATATAATAGTTTGCAGCAACACCTCCAGATAAAACAATTGTATCTGGCATTTTATTAAAGCGCGCGCTATTTAGCTCAATATATTGTATCGCTTGCTTTAATTTATATACAAAAATCTCTGCAATAGTTTTTTGTAAAGATGCGCAAATATCGCATTTTATATTCATTGATAAATCTTTTATTGCAACATTTTTAGATATTGCTAATTTTTGAATTAATTTCTTAACATGCGTCTTCAATCCAGAAAATGAGAAATTTTTGTCATCTCTCATACCACAGAGCGCTTTTGGCATATTAAATGCATTCTCATTACCATCAGATGCTAATTTCTCTATAATTGGCCCTCCTGGATAACCAATTTCAAGTTCTCTTGCTATTTTATCCAATACCTCACCAGCAGCATCATCTAAAGTCGTACTAATTATTTCATGCATTCCAACACCTCTTGTAAAAATAATTTGACAATGCCCCCCAGACATCAGAACAGAGAGGTATGGAAATTTTATATCATAAATCATTCTTGGTACTAAAATATGAGCCTCCAAATGATTTATACCAAAAATTGATGAATTAAGCGCAATAGCAAGACCTTTTGCAAACATTAAACCAACTATCAAGCTACCAATGAGCCCTGGGCCTACTGTAACTGCAATAACATCAATTACGCATTTGTTTTGCTCTATAGCGATAAGCGCTTTGTTATATAGTATTTGTAAAATTTTAAGATGAGATCTTGCAGCAAATTCAGGCACAACACCACCAAACTCCTTATGCAAATCTATTTGCGAATGTATTTCGTTTGCAATAATAAACCCATCTTCTCTAACTGCAGCAACTGCAGTCTCATCACAACTAGTCTCAATACCAAGAACAACCCTCATATAATACTATTTAATAACAAAATTATTTTCATATAAGAAATCACTTAACTCTTGTATTTTGATTACTTTAGATCTTTGATTTTGAAGAATTTGATCTGTAAATTGAAATTTTGTATTGCGCAATGCAATTTCTATTTCATCATTTTGCGCATTTCTTGAGCCTATTGTGATTTGAAGTGGAAAACCTAAAGTATCAGATCTTACAAGTTTTCTTCCTGGGCTATCCTTTGTATCATCACAGAGAAAATCAATCTTCAAATCAGATAGAGTATTGATACAATGCGATGTAAGTTCTACGCATCTTACATCTTTTATATTTAAGTTAGAAATCATACATACAAAAGGAGCAATCTTTCTTGGCCATCTCATACATTCTTTTTGTTGATTTATCTCTATAATAGCGCCCACTAAACGCGACAGACCAATTCCATAACATCCCATTTCCGGATTCTGTAATATACCATCTTTATTTTGCACGCAAAAATCCATTGCTTTTGAATATCTCTTGCCTAGAGAAAATATATGCCCAACCTCTATACTTTTACTATTTTTATATCTTATATCATCATGATCGCCACCTTTATCATTAAGAGTTGCATAAAATTGCGTAAGATCCTTTATGGTAAAAAATCTATTACTCTTTAGATATTCAAGTAATCCTGAATCAAAATGCACAAAACTTTCTCCAGCATCTGATAGAGCATGAAATTCATGACTAAAAGCACCGCCCATTGCACCAGGATCCGCCGAAATTGGAAGCGCTATAATTTCTATATCTTTATAGAACTTAATATATGTATTTAGAATTTTTTCATAA
>JAQCBG010000031.1 GCA_027621485.1 Pseudomonadota bacterium | reverse complement strand
CTCTATTCCATCCCAATTATGACCAGTAGTTTTGCTGATACTATGTTGCGATTTTGCTTTATTTGTTTTATTCATAGCATTTTATTAGCAAAGGTTCTCTTTCATTTTAACATAAAATAAGATTCAAGATATCTTATCAACTTTTCTTACCTTTGAAAATAATTCTACCAGTTTTTTCATACTGCTCTTTACTACCTGGACGAAATACCCAAATGAATATCAAAATAAATGCAAATGTTATAAGTAAAGCCTCTAATATACAAAATAAATTCCACATCACAAAAACAAACTTATCTAGAGTATAATAATGCACTCAAAATACATTAATCAATCACCAACTGCGACCTGTATTTGTTTCCAAGTTTACTTTATTTCCAAGTGATTGCAAATAACCAATCAAAGCATCCATTGAGGTTATTTCTTTTGTTGTTTTGTGAAATTTCCTTATTATAGCGCCTTGATATCTTGTTTTAAAACTCTCTACTTTCTCTTCATCCGCAAGAATTCCAAGCTGAATCTTTATATCTTCTGTCGCAAATTCTATATCATGATCTGTATAAGGAATACCTAAAAATCTAAGTGCAGACATATGATTCAAAATGCTTGATGTATCAAGTGCTTCATTTGCAATATGTGGATAACGCGACATAATAGATTGAGGCACCACAGAACGTGGATTTATTATATGCGCAATATGCCAATCATCCGAATACTTCTCTCCAATTCGGGCAAGATCAGGGCCTGTTCTTTTAGAGCCCCAAAGAAATGGATGATCATACATACTCTCAACAGCTAAAGAATGATGCCCATACCTTTCTACTTCATCTTTTAAAACTCGAATTTGCTGACTATGACATCCATAACAACCCTCTTTTTTATATATCTCCATGCCAAGAAGCTCAAGTGGTGTATGAGGTCTCATCCCTTCTACATGCTCCATTACAACTTCTTTCTTAAATAACGGGAATATCTCAACAATCGCTCCAATTGAGCTCACAATGACCATAAAAACTATAAATATAAACGCATTCCTTTCAAGTTTAGCATGTGGATTGCTATTACCTGGATTATCGGCCATAAATAAAATATAGATACTAAATTAATTATCAATTCTACAACTTAGCGCCTCATCTTCTTCGCTTTCATTGCGTTTATTTGCATCATCATTAGAGCAAATTGTTTTATATATATTGTACATCATTATCAATGCACCTACCAGGAATAAGGAGCCACCAATTGCTCTAGTCATGTAGTAGGGCTGCAGTAAAGATACAATCTCTATAAATGCATAGCGCAAAAATCCCATATCATCATAGCTACGCCACATAAGGCCCTGCATAATACCCGCAGCCCACATAGAAGTGATATACAAAACAATACCAACTGAAGCAAACCACAAGTGTGCATTAATGAGCTGTACAGAATATATATCTCTTTTACCCCATAAAACTGGCACCATATGATATAATGCACCAAAACTAATCATAGATACCCATCCCAGAGTTCCAGAATGCACATGACTTATTGTCCATTCTGTATAATGACTAAGTGCATTTACAGATTTAATAGCAAGAACAGGGCCTTCAAAAGTTGACATACCGTAGAATGCAAGTGCTATTACAAAAAAACGAAGTACTGGATCTTGCCGTAATTTATACCAAGAACCAGATATTGTCATAATACCATTTATCATGCCACCCCAAGAAGGCACCCAAAGCATAATAGACATAGTCATACCAAGACTTTGAACCCAATCTGGTAAAGCAGTATAATGCAGATGATGAGCCCCTGCCCATATATATAAAAATAAAAAGCCCCAAAAATGTAATATAGAGAGTCTATATGAGTAAACTGGCTTACCTACACGCTTTGGCACAAAGTAATACATCATGCCTAAAAATCCAGCAGTTAATAAAAAACCTACTGCATTATGACCATACCACCATTGCACCATTGCAGATTGAGTGCCAGAAAAAACAGCAACACTTTTTGTCCAAGAAATTGGTATGGAGAGATTTTCCCCAACATGTAAAATTGCAACAATAATAATAAATGCAAGATAAAACCAATTTGCAACATATATATGCTTCTCTTTTCTCTTGGAGAGAGTGCTCAAATATAAATATAAATAAGAAATCCAAGCTATTGCTATAAGAATATCAATATACCATTCTGGCTCTGCATATTCTTTGCTCTCTGTAATACCAAACATATAACCGATAAGAGCAAATAACAAAGAGCATTGATATACAATAAAGATAAATCTTGCAAGTCTTGGATGAGAAAGTCTCGCATCGCAAGTCTTCTGAAGTATAAATAAAGATGTGGCAATTAATATATTACCTGCAAATGCAAAAATCACTCCTGTCGTATGCACAGGCCTCATTCTTCCAAATGTGAAATACTCCATGCCAAAATCCATATCTGGATACACAAGCTGAAAAGCTATAAAAACACCCATGCTCATGCCAAATATCGCCCAAAATACTGAAGCAAGAGTAAAATATTTCACTATTTTATAATCATATTGCGTCTTCATTTCACATTTTAAAATCTATTTTCATCTATAAGGCACGTCATTGCATAAAACTTTCGTAACTTCAGCACCTTATTAAGAACATCACTTTACTAGGAGTTTATCAGTATTAATATACGCACTATTCCAATTTTTAATAAAATATATCCATTAAAAAACATACTTGCTATATAAAATAAGCTAAATAAAGATTTGAATCTAGTAAGTATTTGAGCTCCAAAATACGCAACTAAAAATAATCCTGGAATTGTACCTATTCCAAAGCAAAATGCAGTAAATGCTGCAGTAAATGCATCTGTGGTGGTCGATATAGAAGATGCAATTGCTGCATAGGAAAATCCGCAAGGTATCATCCCAAGAAGCATACCAAGTAATAATCCATCCATACCAGAAATCTTTAAATTACACTTTCGTACTATAGATTCAAAAATATTATTTAGATGAGTAAAAATTCTCTGCATCAAATCATTATGCACATTTATATTACTTTTTGCCGCAATAACAGCCGCAGCTAAACAAAACATAAATCCTATAAATATTGATATCATTCCTCCTATATATTGAAATGGAGGAAAGCTACTCATGAGACCAGAAAGAATTGCCCCAATAAAAGCCATGATAGCGTACGCAAATGACTTACCTAAGTAATATTTTACAGCAATTGCACATTGAAATCTTTTGAATTCAGATAAATCTTGAGATATCTGATTAAGCATCGCAACTCTCATATTCATTTGATTTATTGCAATCGGACCACACATTCCAATGCAATGTGTAAAGCTGCCACTAAGCCCAAACAGAAAAAGCGATATAATAACACTCACATCATCATGAGGTAAAATAGAGATAATATCAGCACTAGATACCTCCGCGCATTCACAACTCATATGTTTTTATTATATAAAAATTTTAAATCACGCATTCTGAAAAACAATTTGGAGTTTCGTATAATTTTATTTTGCTGCAAGATATTTGACTATCTTGAAAAAGCTTAGGGCAAATATCATGCAATAATATACTTGCCATATTCTCTGCAGTAGGATTGCAATTCATATAATATATTTTTTGATTTGTGCATGAGCTTATTTTTTCCCCAAGCACCTTATCTTGAATATTTAAAATTGCATTATGATCCCAGTTTTCTTCAATCCAATAGCCTAACTTACTCTTTATAATCCCAAAATCAACAACCATACCAATTTCAGAGAGATTTCTTGCTACAAACGTTGCTTCAATAGCGTATCTATGGCCATGTAGAATTCTACACTTACCTGCGTGACCGACAATCCTGTGTGCAGCATCAAATTCAATGCGCCTTGTACAACTCAACATCTAATAAAAATTCAAAACATATAATGACATAACTGCATATAGTAATGCACTCTACAACTAATCTGAATTATGCATCGAACTTAATTTTTTTGCACTATTTAAAACTTCTTCTGCGGTATTTTTTGCAAAATTCTTAAAATCTTTCTCCATATCGTTAATCTCTTTCTCCATCTCAAGCGCTACAAGAAAGAAAATCTTTGTATCACTGAGATTTTTATTTATCTCTTTATGTCTAGTAACGCGCTTTTCTATATTAGAAACCAGTGTCCTTATATTTTCTTCTTCATTTGATTCTATACTCATCGTGGTATTTAAAAATCGCACCTTAAAGAAATTTGACATATAACACCCCTATAAATAGATAAATCTTTAATCTCTTGTATTATTTATGATTTTTCAACATTGCTTTAAGATGCGATACAGATAAATTTACTTCACGAGCTACATCTTTCCTTATGAAATTTTCGCCACTAGGTATAAAATTTGCTTTATTTTGTTGTTTTGTTTGCACGAATTCCATTTGAGGATGTTTGGAAATTAAATGCATTTCTTTCTTTAATTCTTCATTTTCTATAGTTAATTTTCTTATTTTATTCTGCATTCTTGTTATTTCTCCTGCGTGCGTGGATATCGCTTTATTTAACTCTAATAATGCATTTTGTATTATGCTATTTGCTTTTTCTCGCATAACGCTAATTTTAAAAAATTTAACTTATAAGCATCACAGTATATACATTGTAATATCCAGAAGTGGTATAACTTGTAACTCAATTATAGCATCATATAGCATTATAATGTCAGTAGAATCTAGATCTAAAAATCTCCTAGATCTAAAAATCTCATATTTTCAAAAAAATATAAAGTGTGTATGTATCTTATGACTTTCGTTAAATACAATGCCTGCAAATATAGGGTTCTTTTTAGCTAGCCTTTTTTATATTGTGCGACTTAGTATTTTTGCCAAGATTTTTATCCACTATGAGAACTTTATTTTTATAATTCAGTACATCAAGCTCTGTAATTAATACCTTTTTATCTACACCTTCTTTAGGTAATTCGAACATAGAATCCAATAATAAATCTTCTACGATGCCTCGCAGCCCCCTTGCGCCTATCTTCTTACTAATGCAAAGATCTGCTATTGCACTAAGCGCCGCATCTTCTATTACAAGCTCTACATCATCCATACTAAACAATTCGGTATACTGCTTAATTAATGCATTTTTAGGTTTTGTTAAAATCTCAATCAAAGCTTCTTTATCAAGCTCAGAAACTGTGGAAATTACAGGAAGTCTGCCTATGAATTCAGGAATAAGCCCATATTTAATAAGATCAGATGACTCTAATTTACTTATGATATTTGTTGATTTAGAGTTCTTTTTATCAACATTAACGATATCGGCATCAAAGCCAATACTAGAACGCATTATACGTTTTTCTATGATGCGTTCTAACCCTTCAAAAGCTCCGCTGCATATAAAAAGTACATTTGTAGTATTCACATAAACAAATTCTTGTTGTGGATGCTTTCTTCCTCCTTGAGGTGGTATTGCTGCAACAGTACCTTCCATAAGCTTTAGAAGAGCCTGCTGCACACCTTCACCAGATACATCGCGAGTCAAAGACTGACTTTCTGATTTTCTAGAGATTTTATCTATTTCATCAATATAAATAATACCTATTTCTGCTCTTTGGACATTAAAGTCTGCCGCTTGTAAAAGTCGTGATACAACATTCTCAACATCCTCTCCTACATACCCAGCCTCTGTTAGAGTTGTTGCATCTGCAATTGCGCATGGTATATTGAGCATTTTAGCAAGACTTTGCACAAGGAGAGTCTTACCACAACCAGTTGGCCCAACAAGTAAGACATTAGATTTTGTGATCTCTACATCACTGGTTCCTTTGATTGCATTATATTTCAATCTCTTATAGTGATTGTATACAGCAACTGCTAAAGATCTCTTTGCAACATCCTGCCCTACAACGTACTTATCCAAAAAATCTTTAATCTCTTTTGGAGTTTGAATTTTTTCTAAGTAAGAAGTTTTTTGACTCTTTGTAGTTTCTTCGCATTCTTTGAGTGCATTTAAGGAGATGCTTGCACATTCTCTGCATATAAAAGAATTTGACTGCATTCCTGCAACAAGAGGGCCCAGCTCTTCTTTACTTTTAGAGCAAAACGAACATAAAACATCTCCTCTTGTGGTATCACTCATGTAAGAATTAATGCAAAAGTTATTTATTATTCTTTCTTTCTTCTATTATATCGTCAATCAGCCCAAACTCTATAGCTTGAGTTGCAGACATAAAGCTATCCCGCTCTAATTTCTTCTTTATATCATTAGAATCTTTTCCTGTATGCTTAACATATAATTCATTCATTATCTCTTTGACTCTCATTATTTCATTTGCGTGTATCTCAATATCTGTTGCCTGACCTCTGTATCCTCCAAGTGGCTGATGTATCATTATTCTTGAATTTGGCAGCGATCTTCTTTTACCTTTTGCCCCAGCAGTCAAAAGCAATGAGCCCATAGAGCAAGCTTGCCCAATACAAACTGTTGAAACATCTGGTTTTATATATTGCATAGTATCGTATATAGCCATTCCAGAAGTAATGATACCGCCTGGAGAATTTATATACATAAATATATCTTTTTCAGAATCCTCAGATTCTAAAAACAACAACTGAGCAACAACAAGAGCAGACATACCATCTTCAATTTGCCCATTAACAAAAATTATCCTATCTCTCAATAATCTAGAGTATATATCAAAAGAACGC
>JAQCBG010000030.1 GCA_027621485.1 Pseudomonadota bacterium | reverse complement strand
ATTCTTGCTCTATAACAATTGGTATAACAGATCTCATTTATAAAAGTGAATGAGCAAAGATTAACAGCACCACAGAAACATTATTGTATAATACATCAACTTTGATAATTTTTAACGTATTCGGTAAACTCTTCAGAAGTCATATTTTTTTTCTGAAGATCTACTCTTGAAAACATGAAATCAACACATTTTTCCTCCAGTATCGGCCCTTCTAATCTACCTAAATTTTCTTTTTTACTATAAAAATCTCTTATTTGTTTCTCTTGCGCAGGCACTCTTTTAATTTGCTCATTTACAGCTTGTTTTATCTCTTCTTCTGTAACTACAATGTTATTTAATCTTGCGATTTCTGTTAAATATAGCCCAAGCCTTACTCTTCTTTCAGCAAGAGATTGACATTGTTGTCTTAATTCATCATCACTCTTAGATACAAAAGATTCATCACCCTGCGCTCTTTTTTTCTTCATATCATCGAAAATAGATTCAAAATCCGCTTTTATTAAATTATGGGGCACTTCGAATGTCATTTGATCATTCAATTTATCAAATAATACCCTTTTATTGTGCATCCTAGATGCAATCATTACATCGTAATTGACTTTTTCTTGTATGCTCTTTTTTAAAGTCTCTAAATTCTCAGCTCCAATTCTCTTTGCAAAATCTTCATCTATAGAATCTGATATCTTTGCATTGAAAACATCAAGCACTTCAATATCAAAAACTGCAGATTGCCCAGCAAATCTAGAATAGTGATTCGGAAATATAATATTTATTTTCTTTGTATCAGATTTCTTAACCCCTATTAATTGCTTTTCGAAATCTTCAAGAAATGCACCTCTTCCAATTTCTAACTTCACACCCTTTCCAGAACCACCTTCAAATGCCTTGCCGTGAATTTTGCCATCAAAGTTTATTTGTACTATATCTCCAGATTTTGCTTCATAACCATCTGGAGTTTGAATTTCCTCTTTAAAATTCTCTAAAACTTCAGCAGAAGCTTTCTCAATATCACTCTCTATAGCGCTCACCTCAAGGAATTCAATATTCATGCTTGATAGCTCAATCTTTGGCATAAGCGGCATTACAGTGAATTCCACTTTGAAATCCAATCCATTTTCTTTATTAAATGCCTGGACTGTAATTTTAGGATCTGTTACAGGCGTTAAATTATTATCACTAGCAATAGATGCAACAGCGGCTCTTAATTCACTTTCTTTTACTCGCGCCTCTATTTCACCTCCAACGCGAAGCTTTACCATACTAATTGGAACTTTACCCTCTCTAAAGCCTGCTATCTTAAAAGTTTTAGCAACCTCCATTAACTCTTCCGTTACTTTTGCATCAATGACATCGTAAGGAATAATGCAATGAAATTCCTTGTAAAGATTTTGATCCTTAAGATTTGTAACTTCCATTTTTAATTCATTTAATTAACTAATTAGTTTTCATCAGAAATAAAGCAATCATAAAAATATATCAACCAGAAATTAAAGTAAAATTATGAATGCATAATGCGCGCCATATCTATTAACAGCCAGCATATAAAAAGACTGCAAAAAATTTTCCACAGCAAAATCTGCAAAATGAAACTATAAGAAAGCGCTCTATAATCTTCAATTTTAGAGCGCATCTCAATTCCATGTAATTTATAAAGCTTTTGATGCTATAAAGAATTGGCAATTATTTTTTATCTTTCACCTCAAATTCAGCATCAACAACCTTTTCATCTGATGACTCTGAGTTATCAGATGTATTATTGTTATTAGCTTCTTCAGACTGATTTTGATATATTTTTTGCCCAATCTTCATTGCATTTTCAGAGAGATTTTGCGTTTTGTCTTTAATTTTCTCTAAATCTTCCTCTTCTAAAGCTTTACGTAACTCTGCAATAGATTCCTCGATAGAATTCTTTTCCTCATCAGATAACTTGTCTTTATGTTCATTAATACTTCGCTCTGCCGTATGAATCATACTACTTGCGCTATTTTTTGCATCAACTAACTCTTTCTGCTTTTCATCTTCTTCAGAATGTTTCTGAGCATCTTGAACCATTTGTTCTATTTCGTCTTTTGAAAGACCTCCGGATGATTGGATAGTAATTTTCTGTTCTTTACCAGTTGCTTTGTCTTTTGCAGATACATGCAATATACCATTTGCATCAACATCAAATGTCACTTCAATTTGCGGCATTCCTCTTGGAGCAGGCGCAATACCATCTAAATTAAATTGACCAAGAAATTTATTGGCAGAAGCAATCTTTCTCTCTCCTTGAAATACTCTGATCGTTACAGTATTTTGATTATCTTCTGCTGTCGAAAATACCTGGCTTTTCTTAGTTGGTATTGTTGTGTTGCGCTCTATTAGCGGCGTAAATACACCACCAAGAGTTTCAAGTCCTATAGAAAGTGGACTAACATCTAGTAACACAACATCTTTAACTCCACCGCTAAGGATTGCGCCTTGAATTGCAGCACCTATCGCAACAACTTCATCAGGATTTACACCTCTGTGAGGTTTTTTTCCAAAGAATTTCTCTACTTCCTCTTGCACTTTTGGCATTCTTGTCATACCACCAACAAGCACAACATCATTAATCTCGCTAATCTCAACACCAGCATCTTTAAGTGCGGCACGACAAGGATCTAGACTTTTTCTAATTAGATCGCCCACCAATTCTTCTAATTTAGCTCGTAAAAGCTTAATATTCAGATGCTTTGGTCCGCTTGAATCTGCAGTAATATATGGTAAATTAATATCTGTCTCTACGCTACTTGAAAGCTCTATTTTTGCCTTTTCAGCAGCTTCTTTAAGTCTTTGAAGAGCTAGCGGGTCTTTTGTTAAATCTATTCCGCTCTCTTTTTTAAATTCTAAACATAAATAATCTAAAATACGAGCATCAAAATCCTCCCCTCCAAGAAATGTATCGCCATTTGTTGCTTTTACTTCAAATACTCCATCTCCAATCTCTAAAATAGAAACATCAAAAGTTCCTCCTCCAAGATCATATACTGCAATAACTTGAGATCCATTTTTTTCAAGACCATATGCAAGCGATGCCGCTGTTGGCTCATTGATAATACGCAAAACTTCAAGGCCCGCTATTTTTCCAGCATCTTTTGTTGCTTGTCTTTGAGAATCATTAAAATATGCAGGAACCGTAATCACAGCCTTTGTTACTGACTTTCCTAAAAAATCTTCTGCTGTCTCCTTCATTTTTTTAAGTATATTTGCTCCAATTTGACTTGGCGCCATATCCTCTCCTTGAACTCTTACCCAGGCATCTCCAGATTTCGACTTAATGATTTTATATGGCGTTTTAGATATTATATCTTTTGTTTTTGGATCATTAAAACTAAGACCCATCAATCTTTTACTTGCAAATATTGTATTGCTATGATTTGTCACAGCCTGCCTCTTTGCAGATTGTCCAACTAAACGCTCTCCCTTCTCTGTAATTGCAAATATAGAAGGAGTTGTACGTGCACCTTCAGAATTCTCTATAACCTTTGGAGTCTTTCCATCCATCACGGCAACGCAAGAATTTGTTGTCCCAAGATCTATTCCTATTACTTCACTCATATTATTAATACCTTTGTAATGTTTATGCTCTATTGAATTTTCTGATTCTTGATGTAGTGATCTGAACTTAATTTCTCAAGTACCAAGTAATGAATTTTTTACTTCCAGTTATCATATAAGGCATATAAAAATTCTATTATCGAATCTAAATCTCTAAAAAATTGATTTATATCAATCTTGCAATTGTATTGAGATTTTGTGTTAAGAAGATCCTTTATTTTTCCATATTGGTTTATCGATTTTAGCAAGCATATCTAAATGTGCCTCCATTTCATCTGATGAAAAAGTAAATTTTCTATTTTGTAATTTCAAAAATTTATTTTCTTTAAAGTTATTTTTTTTGATATGATAAGATGGTTTTTGCAGTAATAAATTTGCTTGATCGCTTTTCATCATTTCAGAATAAACTGCAGCAAGAAGTCTTGCATCTACAAGCGCTCCATGACCAAATTCTCTTGAATGCAAACTAATATCAAATCTTTTACAAAGTGCATCTAATGTTGCCTGCGCACCGGGAAATTTACGCCTTGCAATTGCAAGTGTATCCACTGCTCTTGACATTTCAATTAATGGCAAGCCAAGGATAGAAAGCTCATGATTTAAAAATCTTATATCAAAGCTTGCGTTATGAATAATTAATTTGCTCTTACCAATAAATTTTAAAAAATCCTCTACAATCGCAGAAAATACTGGCTTATCAGATAAAAACTGATCAGAAATTTTATGAATAGCAAATGCACTAATACTAACGGGGCGCTTAGGATTTATATATACATGAAATACATCCTCTATTTCTTTCCTATCTATTAACTTGACGCATCCAATTTCTATGATTTTATGGCCATCTTTTGTACTAAGACCAGTTGTCTCAGTATCAAGTACTATTTCTGCGTTTTTTTCTTCCCGCACTAAATTTCCTTTTTAGAATATTTCTAATAAAGTGTGGATTATTACTTTTTATCTCTAAATTTGCAAACTTTTGTTTTGCTCTTGCCGCATACTGTCTTTTTGATATAAAGTCATCTTTTTCTTTTGTCATTTGCAAGCGCAATAAAGATCTTTTTAATCTTAAATGCTCATCTGCAACAACTAATACAATTTGATCTACATTCACTAAATGAGGGCTTTTTTCCAGGATTTGCTCTATTAGAAGAGGAATTAACATAATAATCGTTCTCTTGCCTTTTATTATATTAATCATTTTATTGCACTCTTGCTTTACTGCAGGATGCAAAACGGATTCCAATCTTCTTAAATCTCTTGTATTTGAAAAGACAATATCAGAGAGAATCTGTTTATTAATGCATCCATCAAAACTTTTGCATTCTGGAAAGAGTCGCACAACTTCTCTTCCTACCTCATGATTTTCTCTTAATATTTTTGCTGTAATGCAATCAGAATCTATAACTTTATATCCATATTTCATTAGCTTGTTTGCAATGAAAGACTTACCAGATCCTAATTTTCCCGCAAATCCTATAACATTACCTGATCTAGGATTTATTTTTTTAAATTTAAAGCATCTCATATTTGCATGCTGCTTATATTTAGAATGCAGTCAGATATCATTTCTTTTAATAAATCTAAGAAATATTTAAATATTCAAATAAAAATACCATCTCACAATATTTACATTCTTCAAAAAAACATTAGAATGGCACCTTCTGCAGTTAGCGTTAATTTATAAATTACAAGTCAAAATATGTCTAGAAAATGCTCAATTAACATAAAAAAGGGCGTCTTATTTGGAAATCGAGTCTCTCATTCTAATAGAAAGACAAAGCATCAATTTAAACCTAATATGCAAAATTTCACTTTTAAAAGCGATGTACTAAAATGCAATATAAAGATGCGCATGACAGTTAATGGAATGCGAACTGTGGAGCATAATGGAGGAATAGATGCGTATTTTTCTTCCGCTCCGTTCTCTAAATTAAGTAAAGAAGGCGCTATTTTAAAACGCAGAATTTTGAAATTATCTACTCGCAATGATAATAAAAATAACGATATTTTAACAGATCTTTTGAGTAGCATATAAAAAGTTCCTGTTTTATGCATTAAGCAAAGTATGCGTTATAACAATATAGGTTATGCAGTAGATCATACATCAAAGCTCTCAATAGATGTCGCAAGAGCACTTGAGAGATATATTGGCGCCCGTAATATTCAAGACAATACAAATGAGTTTGATTTGGTTATCACTCTTGGTGGTGATGGCCTTATGCTTAAGGTATTGCACAAAGTGATGAAAAATCCTATACCTATATATGGTATAAATTGCGGCTCTTTTGGATTCCTTTTAAATACACGTAGGAATATTTCATCAAAAGATGATGCAAAACAATTCATTCAAAAATTAGAATCTGCAGTTACAGTAAATCTACATCCTTTAAAAATGCATGCTACTAGCACCTCTGGTGAGATTCGTACATCACTTGCAATTAATGAAGTTGCAATACTAAGGAGAAGTCATCAGGCCGCAAATATTTCGATAAAAATCAATAATGAATTACGCCTTCAAAAACTCGAAGCAGATGGTGTATTATTTGCAACTCCGGCAGGCAGTAGTGCATATAATTTTGCAGTTGGCGGCCCAATACTACCTCTAAATGCAAATGTATTAGCACTTACACCAATTAGCCCTTTTAGGCCAAGAAATTGGCGAGGAGCTCTTCTCACCTCTGATAGTATTGTAGAATTTAACAATCTTTCTCCAAATAAGAGGCCAATTGCAGTTGCAGCAGATTCATTTGAAATTAGCGATGCACTTACAGTCTCTGTTTCTAAATGCAGAGATATTAAATTAAATATTTTATTTGATAAACATGAGGGATTTGAGGATAGAGTTCTGCAAGAGCAATTTATGTGAAAAATTATTATGATAAATGAAAAGCAGATAGGTGAAGTACTAAAAGATAATTTTTCAACTAACAAGATAAAAAAAGCATTTAATTTCTTTAAAGATATAATAATTGCAATATTATTTGCATTTATTATCCGTACATTTTGGATTGAACCTTATAAAATCCCTTCTGGCTCAATGATTCCAACACTAATGGTTGGAGATTATATACTTGTTTCTAAGTATATATATGGATACAGCGGCGCATCATTTCCAGTC
>JAQCBG010000029.1 GCA_027621485.1 Pseudomonadota bacterium | reverse complement strand
TTCTAATAATAAGCTGTAGATCAGTGATTGTATTTTATAACATATTTCTCTAATTTTTAACTCCACTTTGATTTATGTAATAAAGCTTGAAAATGATTTTTATGAAATACTGCATCCTATATTATTGTGGATTCTATTAAGTGCTTTGTCAGTCCAACTGCACTCAGCACCTCCTTTAATGAGTAGATCTACTATATCTTTATGTCCTCTCAAAGCTGCAAGCATCAATGCTGTTTTGTCATTTGTATCTTTTTCATTTAAATTAGCGCCTCCTTTAATGAGTAGCTCTACTATATCTTTGTGCCCTTCCGAAGCTGCAAGCATAAGTGCTGTTCTGTGACTGTTATCTTTTTCATTTAAATTAGCGCCTTTTTCAATGAGTAGATCTACTATATCTTTGCGCTCCCACGAAACTGCATTCATCAATGTTGTTTTGCCATTTGTATCTTGTGCATTTAAATTAGCGCCTCCTTTAATGAGTAGCTCTACTATATCTTTGCGCCCCCAAAAAGCCGCATCCATCAATGCTGTTTTGCCATTTGTATCTTTTTCATTTAAATTAGCGCCTTTTTTAATGAGTAGCTCTACTGTATCTTTGCGCCCTTCCGAAGCTGCATACATCAATGCTGTTCTGCCAAATTTCCCTCTTTCATTTAAATTAGCGCCTCCTTTAATGAGTAGCTCTACTGTATCTTTGCGCCCTTCCGAAGCTGCAAGCATAAGTGCTGTTCTGTGACTGTTATCTTTTTCATCTAAAGCAGCATCTCCTTTAATGAGTAGATCTACTGTATCTTTGCGCCCTTTCGAAGCTGCAAGCATAAGTGCTGTTCTGTGACTGTTATCTTTTTCATCTAAAGCAGCATCTCCTTTAATGAGTAGCTCTACTGTATCTTCGTGCCCTTTCGAAGCTGCATCCATCAATGCTGTTCTGCCATAGTTATCTTTTTCATCTAAAGCAGCATCTCCTTTAATTAATAGATCTACTATATCTTCGTGCCCTTCCGAAGCTGCCTTCATCAATGCTGTTTTGCCATAGTTATCTTGTTCATTTAAATTAGCGCCTTTTTTAATGAGTAGCTCTACTATATCTTTGTGCCCTTCCGAAGCTGCAAACATAAGTGCTGTTTTGCCATTTGTATCTGTTTTATCTAAATCAGTGTTCTTAATATTTTTATGCTGTAATATTTGGTACAATGCTATATTATAATTCTTTTGAACAGTATATATTATATAATCTTGAAGATTTGGATTTGTTATTATTTTATCTAATTCATCAATATTAATTATTGATTCTTCAAGTAAGCGTATATGAAGTGCTGTATTATTGCTTTGTGTGTGCTTAAAGAATTGCAGTATTTCTTCTTTATTTTTCACGAAAAGTGGTTTTAATATACCAAGATTTTTCTCAGGTTCTCTGAATATATGTGGATTTTTTGGATTTTGAATGACATTTTTTTGAATTTCTGTATTTTTTACTAGGAATTCCGGGAAATTGTATTTAGATATTAATATTTCCAACATATTGGGCATGAATTGAGATATTATATGCTCTGCTATATCATCATTGTGTAAATCTTCTTTTTTTAAATCTTTAATATATTTACTTATATCATCTAAAATTGTTTTATCACTCAAATATGTAGATTGAATTATATCTTTATGTATATTGAGTTTTATAAATTTTTTTTCATCATCTGCCAAATTCTTTAAAGCAGAATACATAAAACTCGCATTCTCTGTTACAAGCATTCCTTGTTTTATAAGATTCTTTGCATACCCTGCTTCTTCCATGCGTTTTGCAACAAGATAACTTATTCTCTCAGCTCTATTTGGGAAGCATTCCATCTTCCCAGTCTCGTCATTAAAGATATAAAAATCATGAATACTTGCGCCTATTATTTTCACTGCATGCTCTATAAGGCCAATTGTATCACTTGAAGCATCATCTATATTCTCTGGCATTTTTTGCTCTATATAATCAGAAAGCGCATTTACTATGCCATCTAAAATTACTTCTTCGTTTGAGAGTGTCTGTTGAAATAATTCCTTTAATTGTATCAAATGCTGTGTGGTAAACATATCATATGGCACATTTAAACTATATTTCTCTTGAACACTCTTCATGAGAAAAATAATATCATGAAATTCGTTTCCGATTATTAAGTTATCCGCGTCTCTATATAGATCAATAGTATCTTTTGCAATAGCTCGTATACATGTTTGCTTTGCATAAGATAGTGCTGATTCAAATGAAGGATCGAATTCTAATTGCTCATAAAATGCAGATAAATTATTGTATATACCAGGTAAACAAGCAAAATCTAATGATACAAAGTTTGCTTTGAAGGCCTTCTCTACATCAATACCATTTTTACTACAACGCTGTATTCGAAGCGCAATTGTCTCTAGTATTCCTTTTACAAGGTTTTGAGTATTTTTCATAGCCTCTGAATCCCCAGGATTTTTAAAATGCCCTTGAAGTGTTTCTAATTTTGCATTAACAGAAGTGCCATCTATGATAGCATTTTTATCAATTTTTAAATCATTGACAATGGTCTGTATTATTTTTTCTATTTGTTTTTGATATTTCTCGAAAGAGCTAATATTAGCAGCAGGCTCTCCATATATTGTTTCTATTGAATCTAATTTTGAAGATTTATCTACTTATTCTAATTTCAATAGTAAATCTGTAATTTGAGATTGCTCTACAGTCATAACAAAACACCTTCAAATGAATTTTTATCTGTATACAATTTAAAGTTAATAATAATTAATTTATAGTTGCAACTTAATTGCAAGTATTTACAAAAATTCTTAAATTTCTTTGTAAATGAAATTGTCTCATATCATATTGACAGCTAGACTTTTTCTATATCTCAAAAGGTTTTCAAAAATTATTATTATCTTATACTGCGCATATTACACAGCAAAATTATAAAGCTACTACTATTAATAGCTTTCTGGGCTGTTTTCTAGAAATAGACTCTATTTGAAGGAATTTGGGCTCTTTTATTTTTATTCTCTATTAATTTCCAGAGTATTTAAGCAAAGTGCTATTTCCCAAAATCGCATAAAGCCTTGTAAATGCCTTAGTATTTAATTAAGAAAAATATGAAGAACATTCTGATGCATTTAGAAGGTAAAATGTTGCTATATAAGCGATGTTTAATAAAGATTATCTTCTTAAAACTCAAACTTTTCAGTAAGTTTTATGGTATTCAAGACATAGATCTATACTACTTTTCAAAAACGAACCTCAAAACAGCAAAATCGAGAAAACCCAGTAAAATCAAAGTGTTGATAGATGCGTACCTTTGGGACCGACGTTCGCATGCAGATGGAGAAACGGAGAGTAAAAAGGGAGAATTTGGGGTAAAATTGGTGATTTTGTAATTCTCTAAGTACGCATGTGTTTGGTGGCTCAAACGCGCTAAAGCCTACAAATACTGTGGTTCAGGGGGAATTTTAATGAGTTTAAAAATCACGCCCAAAAAGTTCGGCGTTTATAAACTGGCGGAGATCAATTTACCACAACCTAACCAACTCCAAACTGGAGTGGTATGGTGATGTTTTCGCTCTCTGCGGCTATTATAGAGGCGTACTTGGAGAGTATCAAATCAATGATTTTGGAATTTCTATCAAAGCTTAACGTGTCCATGAAATCTCTATTTTCGTGATTTTCAGTACATGCAACATGTCCCTAGAATTACACTATCTGTAACTTTACGGACATGATATGCCCCATATGTATCTAAATATGAAACCTAGAGGACATGACGAATAGTATCACCAAGTCTCAAGAAGTCAAAAACATCATCTTGAGCACTTACTATTGACTTAGTATTATGCTCGAGATATGATATAGTGTATCTTAAGCGCAATAGAGGTTACAATGTCCAGTCCAGTATTTATTGGCCGAAAAGCTGAACTAGAGCGCCTAAAAGCTCTGTATAAGAAGAAAGCATCTAGCCTTGTGGTCGTAAAAGGACGAAGAAGAATTGGAAAAAGCAGGCTTATAGGTGAATTTGCTAAAATATCTAACGCACAAACATTTTGGAGTTTTGCAGGACTCGCTCCAGAAGATGGCATTTCCGCGCAGCAACAAAGGGATAATTTTGCACGGCAACTCGCATTGATGCTCAAAATCCCACCTATGACTTTTCTAGATTGGAGTGACGCCTTTGAGCATTTGAGCCTCTATATTAAGCTGGGGGACATTATCCTGCTTGATGAGATTTCATGGATGGGATCAAAAGATCCGAGCTTTATCCCTAAACTCAAGGCTTGGTGGGATAAGCAAATTATGCATATATTGCTTGTATTTTGCGGATCAGTATCAACCTGGATTGAAGAAAATATCCTAAAGAGCACGGCATTTTTTGGTAGAGTCAATTTAACCATCAGCTTAGAACCCTTAGCCATTCCTGAAAGTGCAGAGTTCTTAAGGATACTCGGTATGCAGCTTTCGCATTATGATATGTATAAGCTGCTCAGCATTGTTGGGGGTGTGCCATGGTATTTGGAGCAATTTAATCCTAATGTGACGGCTGATGATAATATTAAACAACTTGCTTTTGAGAAGAATGGATTGCTCGTAACGGAATTTGATCGTATTTTTCATGATCTGTTTAATGGCAAGGGTGCAACATATAAGAAAATCCTAGATAGTCTTAAAGATGGAGTCAGAACTCTATCAGAAATAAGGCAGAGCATAGAATTTGCTCGCAGCGGCACTTTGAGCCAAATGATGGATCATCTCATTGTGGCAGGCTTTGTTGTTAAACAATCATTATGGTCATTTAAAACGGCTGCCCCCCTAAAGCAAAGTTTATATAGGATTTTAGATCCTTATATGAGATTTTATCTGAAAGTAATTGGACCGAATCTGGGCGCTATTTCTGATGGTGGATTAGATCAAGTGCAGCTATCTACAATGCAAGGATTTGAGACGCATATGGGCTTGCAACTTGAGGCATTGCTTTTACAAAACCGTCCACTGTTGCTTCAAAAATTAGGCATTTCACCGGTTGATATTGTACGTAGTGGACCTTATAGGCAAACAAAAACAACCACTCAACAAGGTTGCCAAATTGATTATATGGTGCACACCAAAACGAACAGCTTGTTTATTTGTGAATTCAAATTCAAAAAACGTGAAATTAACAGCGATATTATTACTGACATGCAAGAAAAGATCTCAAGACTCAAGACCCCTAAGGGATTTGCAAAAGTTGCGGTGTTGTTTCATTTGGGCGGTGTTGCCTCTTCTGTCGCCACAAATCCTTACTTTTATCGCATCGTCGATATTGCAGATTTTTTAGAAGATAATTAGGCCCTTACTTATGAAATTAACTTGGCTCACTGATGTTCATCTTAACTTCTTGGAAAAAGACAATAGGATGGATTTTTACCAAACTCTTATTGCAAACGATAGCGATAGTGTGGTGCTTAGCGGCGATATCGCAGAAGCTACATCCATAAAATTAATTCTTAAAGAGATGGCGAACACGACCCAAAAGCCAATTTATTTTATACTTGGAAACCATGATTATTATCGTGGGGGTATAAATGATGCGCGTTCTAAAATGACTTCCATCACAAAAGCTGAGCCATTCTTATTCTTGCTACCAGCATCAGGCCTACAAAAGTTAGACAAAGACGTTGTATTAGTTGGACAAGATTGTTTTGCTGATGGCCGTTACGGTGACTACACAAACAGCCGCGTTGTTTTAAATGATAGCAGAATGATTGTTGATTTATTCCAAAGCGGCGCCTTGGGCAAATATCCACTTCTTGAAAAAAAGCAACAACTAGCTGACTAAGATGCAAATGAATTAGAGAGCAGCATTGGGCAGGCAGTACGCTCATATAATCCTAAAAAGATAATCATACTGATTCATGTCCCACCACTCATAGAAGTCTGTATGCATGAGGGCAAAATCAGTAGCGACGATTATCTGCGGGGGTATCAGAATATGGAAAGCCATCAATTCAAGAGGTAATCGAAATATGAAAAAAGATAATCTGCCTTATAGGGCTTCTGATTTTAAGCGCCTGCGCTCATAAGCATGAATCTCAAATCACTTTGCCTAACACTGAAATGAGGCTTATTACCTCAAAAGAAAACAATGTTGCTTATAAATTATTTGTAAGCCTGCCTGAAGGATATCACTTAAAAGGGCATCATTCATATCTTGAAAGCTATCCTGTGTTCTACTTGCTTGATCCAGATGTGGAATTTGCAATGGCTGAAAATATTGATCGAACAATGGTGAATTATGACACTATCAGGTCATTTATCATCATTGGCATTGGTTATCAGAATCAAAACTTAACTACCATGAACTCCAAGGAATTTTGTGAGCAGTGGACAAAAAATCGTGCCAGGGATTACATCCCAATTCAAGTGAAGCAAGGCAAAGAGGACTTTGAAGGTGGTGATCATCAATATCAGGGGCTTAGTCAGATCATAGGAGACAGCTCAAAATTTAAAGATTTTATAGAAAAAGAGTTGATCCCTGATATCAATCAAACATATAGAACCTCAAATGAAAGAGCGTTAGCAGGCCATTCTCAAGCCGGATTATTTACCACTTGGATGATGCTGGAGCATCCTGATATTTTCAAAAAATACATCATACTCTCGCCTTCGTTGTGGGTTGAAAAAGGCCAAATATTAAAGCAATCAAGTGCGCTACAGCATTCAAATAAAATCACAGCTTATTTTGCTGCCGGATCACAGGAACACGACGGCCGAGGCAGCATGATAAATGATTTAAAAACCTTTTATGACTCATTGCCTAAAGATCAAGGTTTCAAATCCAAGCT
>JAQCBG010000028.1 GCA_027621485.1 Pseudomonadota bacterium | reverse complement strand
ACAATCTTTAAATCCTATTACGCTTTTTCTACATCCTGATTTTTCACCCTTAAATATCTTACACTCCCCTAAATTATCTTTGTCACATAGCTCTTTTTTTAACTCATCCCCCATCTGCTTAAGTAGATGCAAATATGCCATAGCTTTTGGCATATTCTTGTTTTCAGGATAGCTATAATCCTCACAATCTCCTCCTATACAATAGCCTATTTTCTTACACTTCTTTCTTTCTGGTAATTTTCCTGTTATTTCTAAACATTCATAAGTTTTTTCTATATGTTGGCATCCTGAGATAGTATTATTACTACTCCCCTTTGCGCTACCTCCTTCCGTTTCCTCATCACTCGATAAGCATCTTGTGCTCACAAGTTTACATTTCTTCTCATATTCTTCACAATCACTGACTTTACTACCTGTAGTGCAAGCATATTGTCTATCCCACTTCCAGCAATCTTTTGTAACTTCATGATCATTTATTATCCTTATCTCCTTACCTTCTATACATTTTTCTTCAACTAATTCACAATCTCTACTAATTATATTATCTTTGCATTCACTCATATCTTTTTCGTCTTTAGCTATTGTATAACTACTGTCTAAATACACCGTACTTTCAGCATCTTTTATTTTACTACTACATCTATAGACCTTTTCTGAGTTATTACATTCTCCCGTTGGCGAATGCTCTTTACATATATTTGATATTTCCTTGCATCCAGGAATATTTGAGATAGATTTACAATAATCGGTGTAATTATCATTATAACACTCATACTTAGAGTGATATTTCCAACAATCTTTATATACTGTAAATCCACCTATATCTTTATTGCCTGATTCAACGCAAATCGGCGAACCTGTAACTTTGCAATATCCAGCATTTGCATTAGTTGGAAACATTATTGTAAATAATAGAAAAACTCCTAGTATCAGCATGAATATCATTTGGATAGTTACTACCCTGATGCGTAGCATCTGGATGCCCTTCATTATGGCTTGAGCTTGGCGCATTCGTCCTCCCATTCCTCTTTTAATGTACAACAATACTGTTCTGCTTCAAACACCACATTCACCTGCCCTTTTTGAGCATAAACAAGTTGTATCTCCACTATATTATCTCCTTCTTTTAAAAAAGATCTTAAATCTTTACCTACATAATCATAATGATTCAGCCCTGCTTTGGGATATAATCTCCAACATGGGCCCTTTCCAGAGCCACTGGTGACTACCCGATCATTATCCCCCTCTCTGTCCGAACCCCACCATAAGTCCGTTATTCTTAAAAAGTATCCGCCAAGCGTATTATGTGCAGTAGCACCATTTATAGTGATCATGGCATGGTCATCATAAGAAATACTTTTTAATGTAAATTTTTTAACTTGATTTAAATCTTTAATTTTAAATTTTGCAATCTGCGTTGTTTTTGAGCAACAATAGCGTGATCCGCAATTAAAATGCCAACTTCCCGTTTTACTACCCAGCCTTAAATTTGGATAAGAATATTCCCATTCTATTCCTGTATCTACCGAACCTTCTTCAATCCCACCTGCATTGTAACCACAATTTCTGACCCCTCCTTCACACCAAGCTTTTAACGTCTTTTCACAAGTTCCCTCTCTTTTATCTCTTTTAATTTCACATTGATATTTATGCTTAGCATCTACTTTTACCACTCTCCCTATCTTGCAATTAGTATCTTTCCAACTTGCATATTCATCACATATATATTTTTCTTTTGTTGTAAAATCTTCTGATTTAATTTCTTCGCAATCCTTACTTCCACCCAGAAAATTTACATGGTTTTCTGGATTTTTCTGCGCATCTCTTGCTCCATCTAGGGATTTAGAAAGTGCTGCTATATCGTGATCCTCTCTATTGTAAAATGCTGACTCTATTATACTTGCCTCCTTACTATTATTTTTTTTATGCGTAGCCTCCCCCTCTATTTGCAATGCATTCATATTTTTCTCAGGCAATACTGTGCTACTCGTACCTTTATAATTCAAACCTTCTTTTATACTTTTATTGCTCTCTACTTCAGTTCTTGCCGCATTATTGATAGTTGTGCCAAGTATGTTTTGACCTATTTTTCTTGCATTTTCCTTAGACTCTGCAACACTAATAGAATCACTCACTTTACCTATTGCAAATGCATAAGTACTACAAATATCAGAGATAATAAAAAATTGGAAAATTAGCAGTAAGGCTAAAAATCTTGAATATAATACTTTCACCTTTTACCTCCGTAATGAGTTGCTTGTAATTTTTTAAGCAATTCTTTGGCTTTTTCTTTACCATCCCCCTCTGCTGCAAATCTAGATAATGCATATTCTACAGTGACATTCCCAATGATCTTGTCATGTACCAAATCACATTTATCTTCTTCACAATGATTATTTATTATCAATACATAGCATGGTACTACTTTCAATTTTAACATCTCAAATACTTTTGGGTAAATAGCAGCTCTAACCCCTTCTTTATTAAGCGATCCAATTAGAGCCATCGTTTTTAGCATTGAATTATCAACCATTCCTCTCAATAAGATTGTACCTCCTACCCTCCTCATATCTCTCGCAAGATTTTTAAGGGAAATTTCAGGTAATGTTGATGATATTAAGGCATAAAACCCATTTAACTTTTCTTTATTATTTTTCTTTCCTTCATTAAACTTTTTTAAATATCTATTGGTTATTTCAAATATGTCTACTCCTCTCTCTGTAATTATATCTCCTGTGCCAGCACCACTTACACTGCTGAACTTCCCGTATTCATCATGCTTTTTTAATGCATCCCTTCCCAGTTTAAGACCCGCTTTATAACTTTGGCTCTCTTTTAACTTCTCGTAATTTTTTGACACTTCCACAAGCTGTGCAGAATTAGCATAATCATCCCTCATATCCTTGGCTTTATCCTTAATATTCTCCGCACTCTGTAATTTCCCCATATCAGGCTCCGCTACTTTTAATCTCTTTATTTTATTTTCTGCAGCCTGAGTATTTTTAAGTGCCTTTTCCATAACATCTTTTATTCTATAGGAAGTAGAATCTGCATAACAAGTGCAAATTACCGCATTTAAAATCATTACAAATGATGTGACAATTATTTTATTTTTATAACACACAGCAATTCCTCTTTCTCCAAATTAAAAATCCAAAATCTTCTCCGCTGACTGGTATTTCCTTGCCTGACTCATATATAGTTGTCGTTCTTCCAAATGGATAACAATCACTTGGTATTGGAACTGTCATCTGACTACGATACTGACTTTTCTTCATGATTGGCATCGGATATTTAGAACATATTTCATCATTACTACTACCAGATGTTCCCCATGCAAGCATCTCTCTATGGTTTTTATAACACATCCTCTCAGCTGCAAGTAATCCAGATTGTATTCCCCCAATATGAGCTTGAATTCTCCCATTTAGCGGATACATACCACCCTGGCACCCTCCACACCAAAATAATGCATCAAATGGCAAACCCGTAGTAGATTTGACACAATCAGCAGCACATGCAGCTTGCGCTATTGGATTGCCAAATAATATAGCCTCTGGATTTAATAAAAAGGTTAGTGCATCATCCTGCCACAGAGGGTCAATCTCCGTAATCCAAAAAATATCAAAGGACATTTGCTCTAAACATAAAAAATCTACTATCAATTCAAGCCAATAAATAAGTGGATAAATATACCAATGAACATGCCAACTACCACCACCCTTACCATCACTTCCCGATGCATCTCCTGTCCCTATATCAATTCCAGGGTCAAATTCCATCCCATCTAAATTTACAAAACAAAATGGTCTTTTTGTAACATCTACGAGCCTTACTGGCTCCCAGAATCCCGCTGCAATACCTGGTACTGGAATAGGAATTGGTGGCTTGGGACATAAACATATTGGTGAACCTGGGTTATCTGTATCTGGCATATCACCACCTATTAATTCCATTGATCCTATTGTAATTGGGAATAAGCACTCCCAGCAAATATCTCCAATTGGATCCACAAATCTTCCTGTGCATTTTGCATCCACATTTTCTATATTAATCAATGAGATAAACAGAGCTAACATTATACATACAACTCTTTGCGCCAAAATTTTTGTATACGTGGTTATAGCTGTAAACAAAATATCACTCATTATAAATCCTCCGTCTTTACTTCCCTAATCTTAAGCTTTAAATCCTTCTGCTCGACAATCGCTGGCACTTGCTTAATCCCAAATTTTTTAGTCAGATTTCCTTTTTGATCAAAGTATAATCTGACTTTGCTTTCCTTCATTAAATCTATAATTGAACCTCGAATTAGTGTTATCTTAACTTTTTCCTTTTTACTTTGCGCTATAGCCCATTTGACTTGCTCCTCATCATCCCCATCAATAAATATTAATTTGTAAGAAAGCGGCATATACTCAAGTGGGTTAACTATCTTACCCGCTTTTATAAATACTCTTCCGTCTTGATCTGCTATATCCCTTTTTACTATATAACTGGGATCGTACTCATACTCCCTCGGCTCCTTTGTGATAACTATTTCTTTTACTTCTGTTGGACGATTAATATATTTTATTAAAGTATCTTTCATTTCTTGATTCTTGGCATCTATAATGCCAAGCTCCTTCATATTCTCAAGCTTACCCTTGAGATGCTCTAGCATGTTTTCTTCTACTATCTCAAATACATGCCCTTGTACTCCAAAATCCTTTGCCTTAGCTTCAGAAAATTGGATAAATAGTGCCAATAATATTACTATCTTTAACATATCCTATATTTTTATATCTTGAATCAAAACTATCCTTATGATCACTTGCCATAAAATAATGACCTTTCGGGATTATTCCTGATGGTCCTTTGCTTAATAAATCTCCTTCTTTGCTTTTGATTTTTACTTTCCCTATATACAAATTACCCACAAAAACATCATCTCCTTCATATTTCACTTCGTCTCCAGGAATACCCATTACATACTTCGCAAAATCTCCTTTGTAATATCCATTATTAGGAGCTATAAATGCCATAATCTTACCAATCTCCGCTTGTTTATTTCCTTTGTCTAAAATAAATACCTTATAAGGTAATGAATCAGAGACATTTATCCTAATTGAATATTTAAGACTGAAGGCAAATAATAATATTATTGGCATTATTACGTATAAAATTAGCTTTAATCTGCTTATTTTTTTTAATTTATTTTCTTTCATCAAATTCATATTTTACCTCTAATTTCTTCCTGTAAATGGCATTAAAAATGTAGAACGACTCTTCTTCTTTACTTCTGGCAAACCTTCGGCTTGTGATTCCTCCTTTAGGCAAGAGTTAAGATCAGCTCTAATATCATCACCCACTAATTTGCCATATTTCTCTGTTCTATATCTTCCTATTCTAACTTTTCCAAGCTCCTCAATCATTGCTTGTGTGCCATCTTTCATGGATGTAACTTGCTCATTTAGAGACTCTCCTATTTTCTTGCCAGCTCCAGTTTTATCTTTTATTTTAGATATTTCTTCTATGTGCGAAATAAGTTCATTTTTGCTCTCCTTTGTATAAAGCATATATCCACTACTCGTTTTGATGCTAGGTGCTATAATGCCTAAGTTATTAACAGCAATATAACCATTTAGGTAGCTACCCCAATAATTGACTAATTTCTCCTTACAACCCTTAGAATCGTTACTTGTTGCATCAACAAGTACTGCAACTACTTTTTCTTTATCTATAAATACATCAATCGGTTTTAATTCTTCTCCCTGTAGCCACCTTCCTCTTCCAAATAACTTAATATCTGGTTTACTATAAATCTCATATTCATACAGTAACTTCATGCATTGTGGCAACTTAGCATAATCATATACTTTGTTCTTTGGATATAACTTTACCATCTGCAATATAATAGCAAATATAGCTGCACCTACTATTACCCCTGTATAAAATCTAATATCTTTGATCATTATTATCTCCTTAATTTAATTTTGTTTTTTTAAAATTACTTTGCCATCTGTTACTGAATTTGTATTATTGCGACTCATAACCATTCTAATATCTTCCGTCACATCAAGGGCACCCGCTATAAGACACTTTTTATCTAATATTACTAATCCTTGATTTTTAAATGCACTCACTGCTACTTCCATCTTTTTTAAAGACTCTTGTGTCCTTAATTTTAACTCCTCTTTACCTATATTTTCTCTCACTAAATTAAGAGTTAGCTCTTTTAAAATCTTTTCGGCGTCAATCACAACTATCGCTTCTGACTTGCTATTTATCTTTCTATTTAAATTATGAATTTTGTATTGTTGATATATCAAAACTACTACTATCAACGCCATTGCCAAACTTATTATCCTCCTTGATAGGATGATCCCAAACGAATGAATAGAAAAATTTATTCCTGCACTACTCATAACTCCTCCTTATTATCTAATTCACAAATTTCTAGTATCTTGCCTTTATCTAAATAATCTTCATACTTTAAATATTCTTTGCAACTTTCATATAAACCACTCAAATAACCATCTTTACATTTTCCCCATTCATCAACCCAAATTGATAAGTGATTAAATTTCTCTTTAAATTGAATACTGACGTCATCTTCTATTTTACATTTCTTCCAAACTGCTCCCAATAAGTTTATTTGCCTTTCATTTACATCTTTAAAATTACTTACTAATCCACCAATACTCTTTGCATTTACATCTGTAATAGATGGTAATTTATGATTGATACTTTTAAATATTAAATCTATGTTTTTGTGAGCTTCACTTGAATATACTGCATTCCTGTATGCTGTATCCTGATATATCCCATCTTCTTCTTTAATATTTTTAAATTTTTCTGTAGCTCCAATTATATAGTTATATTTTAATATATCTTCCTCTTTTATAACACTACCCTTAAGACCAAGTGCCCCCATATGACCTTCAAAATCATTAACTTCCTTGATGCCTAATATCTTTAATTGCTCTATCTTAGATATTTGTAATAGCTCCTCAGGTTTCATGCCTAATTTACTTAATTTGCTCAAAGCAAAAGTTACTTTTTCCTCAGAATCACTCAACTTAATTCCAAGGCATTGAAATAATTCTCCCACCAATTCCGCCTTACTTTGATCAATTGCTTCAAATTTTAAACTTAACGCTTTTTCTGCTAGCG
>JAQCBG010000027.1 GCA_027621485.1 Pseudomonadota bacterium | reverse complement strand
GCGTTAATAGATTTTGCGAATTCACCCTTATTGAATAAAATATCTCCATATAGCTCAAAGTAGTAAGGATTGTTATTATATTGTGCGATTAATTGATTAACCAGCTTTAATGCGCCATTTAAATCTCCTTGGGAGTTTTTTAAAATAGCAGATGCATAAAGCATATCTTCTGATTGATCTTTGTATATTTTTTGTAATTCCTCTTGATTCATGAAATGAGCGCTAAATTTTGCAACAAGTCTTTTATATCGAGCTTTCAAATCATTATTTAAATAACTATTTACGCTCACTATCCCGCTTTGAGATAAAAGCATTGCTTGAATGCGCTCTTCAGGAAATGGGTGGGTATGCATGTATGGCATTGTATCTAGTATAACATCATTGATTCGAGATTCTTTTTTCATATTCATAAGCATCTCAATCATTCCATCTCTCCCAATTCCAAGCTGGCGCAAATATTCTATACCAACTTTATCTGCAATGTATTCTTGGCTTCTTGAATATTTCATTATCTGAATATTTGTATTATATAATAACCCCATAGTTGTAACCAGAGGAATGGGATTAAAAGTAATTAAACTTAATGCAGAAGCGACAATCAAAGGTATTGTAAAGGTAGACATATTTGCATTATTCATACTACCTCTTTTATATACATGTCCATTTGCAATGTGAGCAATTTCATGAGCAATTACAGATGCAATCTGCTCTATGTTATTGCTTTTTGTAAATAATCCTGCATTTATAAACATTGAATCACTTTCATTCACAAATGCGTTAAAAGAATTATCATTGATCATTGCAATCCTTATATCACATGGGAGCCTTGCAACTTTCAAAATTGGATAAGCAATATCTTTTATAAAATCTTCCGCTTCTTGATCTGCAATAATATTTATTGCAAAAACATATGAAGCACTTATGAATAAATATATTACAATCAAATAAATCTGTAATTTATCTATAATAAATCTATTAATCATACACTTCTCACTTATTCATCTCTTTTAATGCATGCTTAATTACTTCCTCTAGCTTCATATTATCTAGATTCTGCTTTTGAATTACAGCTTGCACAGCATTTAATGCATTAAGCCTTGAGAAGCCAAAATTCATTAACCCAGAGATAGCATGATTTGCAATATCTTCATCGCCATTATGTGAATTATTTATCTGAATTGATGATATAAAATTATTTTTACTCTGCAATTCATTAATGATTCTAGATGCAAGCTTCGGCCCAACGCCTTGTACTCTCTTAAAAGCATCTTTATCAGCATGTAGAATTGCATTTCGAAGATTACTTACTCCCAAGATACCCAGAATATTCAACGCTACCTTACCACCAATCCCTTGAACAGAAATAAGAGACTCAAAAGATTCTTTTTCATCTAAGTTGCAAAAACCAAATAATACGATCTCGTTCTCTTTAAACTGAGTATGTATCCATAAAGATATTTTATCACATATATTGTATGATTGTAGATTTTGAGCAGAGCAATACACAATATAACCAACTCCAGCAACATCTAAAATTATATAATAAGGCCCAATATACTCAATTGCTCCTTGTAACTTTCCAAACATGAGCCTATTAATAAAATTTATTTAATTGTACAAATGCATTATTGCATTATACGCATCATCTATTTTTCCTTTTATAGTTTTTAAGCTTTTATTTAAAAATTTACTTTTTTGACTCATCTTTGATAAATCTGTAAATGCAGCATCTATAAATTGAAAACCGATTTGCTTTGTAATATTTGATCCATGCATGCAAACCATATTATTTATATCTTTGTAATTTGTACTTGCGGCATCTTCAAAGTCATCTGCAATCTGAAACGCTATACCAAAATTTTCGCCAAAACTTTTATAATAAGCAAGCTCAATAGAATTAGCACCACCTATTAAAGCACCAATCTTACAAGCTGCACCAAAGAGATTACCAGTCTTTAACTTATGTATATAAACTATTGAGTCAATATTTGCTTCTTTTGCATCATCATCTAATGAATTGCTTTTAATATCTTGAATTTGACCTTTTAGCATGCCCTTATAACCTACAGATTTAGATAATATCTCTACAATTGTAGCGCATCTACTTTTATAATAACAAAGCATTTGGAAGGCTAGCGTAAGAAGCGCATTACCCGTAAGTATTGCTGTTGCTTCTCCATATTTTTTATGACAACTCAGCATGCCTCTCCTCATATCATCATTATCTATAGAAGGCAAATCATCATGGACAAGAGAATATGCGTGCAAAAATTCTATACTAGCTGCTGCTGGAAGAGCTTTCTGAATATTGACTTCAAAATCATTGACTATTTCCATAAGCATCAATCCCCTAAGCCTTTTGCCAGGGCTCAGTACTGAATAACGCATCGCATCAACTAATACTTCTGTATCTTGAGAGAAAAGCGCATCACTCATGAATTTATTGAGTTTGTGAATCATAGGGCGTGCATCTTCTTTATGTTACTAAAAAATACAGAAATTAGAATAAAGTAGTTTTGCCTTTAATTTAAGGGCCGTGTATACTTCTTTGATCTGCGGCAAGCGTAACTTCATGAATCATTTCAGATAGAGTTGGATGCGCAAAAATTGTATGCATAATTTCATACTGGGTCAGCTCTCCAGACTTTGCGACAGTGAAGTTACTAATGAGTTCCGTGGCATTATCTCCAATAATGTGAGAGCCTAAAATCTCTCCAGTATTTTTTTCAAAAATCACTTTTATCAGCCCAAATGTTTTTCCGGCAGCAACACTTTTACCATTTGCTATATTTGGAAATCTTCCAATTTTAATATTATTTTTTTCAAATTTTTTTATTGCATCCTTTTCATTTAAACCAACGCTAGCAATTTGTGGTGTACAATAAGTACATGCAGGTATATTTTCTCTCTTTATAGAGTGTGTTTTGATACCAGCGATTGTCTCTGCGCATATAATTGCCTCGTGACTTGCTTTATGAGCAAGGTATGGAGCTTTTGCAATATCACCAATCGCATAAATATTTTCAAATCCACTTACTCTGCAGTATTCATCTATTTCAATATGTCCAGTTTCATCTAGTGGACATTGAATATTTTCAAGGCCTAAATTTTCTGTATTGGGCAGAACGCCTATTGCAGCAATTACATTATCGAATTCACGAATTACACTTGACTCATCACGCGTTATCTTGGCTGTTATTTTATTTTGAGTACTTTTAATTTCAGATACAGATGCATTTGTAAGAACCTCAATACCCTTTGCTTCGAATTCTTTTTTTGCTAAATCTGAAATTTCAGAATCCTCCATATTAAGGATACGACCTGCCATCTCAATAATAGTGACTTTGGTGCCAAAAGCATTGTAAAAACTAGCAAATTCAATTCCAATTGCACCACTACCGATCACAAGTAGCGATTTTGGAATTTTTTCTTGAATCATCGCATCTTTTGAATACCAAACTTTTGCATCGCATTTTATTTCTCTTGATCTTGCTCCTGTTGCGATAATAATATTCTTAGCGTTTATATTCAAATCATCGCCACCCTCTCTATTTACAGAGATAGTATTTTTATCTTTTATTTTTCCAAATCCCTGAAAAACTGTTACATTATTTTTTTTCAAAAGATGCGCAACGCCTCTTTCAAGTTGACTTGCTACATCTCTTGATCTTGCAATTACTTTTTTAAAATCAACTTTAATATCACTGCATGATATTCCGAAGTGCTCGGCTGATTTTATACTTTCGTATAATTCCGATGCCTTGAGCAGAGCTTTGGTTGGTATACACCCCCAGTTTAAGCATATACCTCCTAATTTATCTTTTTCTATAATAGCGGTACGCATACCAAGCTGCGCAGCTCTTATTGCAGCAACATAACCGCCAGGACCAGCGCCTATAATCACAACATCAAAATTATTTTTCATCTCTTTTTTAGAAATATTATGCACTTATCGCTAAACTTTATTATATCAGCACTACCATCGGATTTTCTAATATATTTTTAAATGTTTGTAACCATAATGCTGCTACAGCGCCATCTACAACTCTATGATCACAAGAAAGAGAAACTTGCATAATGCTTTGAGCCTTAATTGTATCATCAATAACTACAGGTTTCTTAGCAACAGATCCAACTGCAAGAATTGCAGATTGAGGTGGATTAATAATCGCAATAAAATTTTCTATAGAATACATCCCAAGATTTGAAATACTAAAACTACCGCCTTGAAATTCTTGACTACGAAGTCTACTTTCTCTTGCCCTCAATGCAAGATCTTTCATTTCTTGAGATATACTTGTTATACTTTTTATATCTGCATTTCGTATAATTGGTGTTATAAGACCGCCCTCTGTTGCAACAGCAACCGAAATATCAATGTTATTGTTTTGAACTATAGAACCGCCATCTTTATCACTCCAAGCTATATTCATTTGGGGCAATATTTGAAAAGTTTTTGCAGATGCTTTTATAATAAAATCATTGATTGATATTTTGTGTTTTGTTGCACTTTGATCAATTGCTGATTGCTCATTGATTTTACTTCTTAAAGATAAGAGATCTTCAACATTTATACTACAAGATAAATAAAAATGAGGGACGTTTCTCTTAGCATCAAGAAGTCTATTTGCAATAATTTTACGCATCGAGGATGCAGCACTTATTTCAAATTCTGGATTTTTTCTGCCAAAAGTAATACTCAATTCATTATTATTGACACTATCATGCATTGATTTATCTTTTGGAGCCGCCTCAACATCACTTTGATCAAAGTTTAAAACATCATTTTTTATAATTCTACCATTTGGGCCACTACCACTGACTTTTGTAATATCAATGCCTTTGCTTAATGCAATTTTTTTTGCAAGAGGACTTATAAATACTCTTTTTTTTGTATCATCCGCTTCATATTTAAAATCATTCTGTCTCAATGCATCTTGCTCAACTCTTTGTGAAGAATTCGTATCTTCAGTAATCTTTATATGTGTTTCTTTGTGCGGATCTTGGTATTTCTCTATTAATGCTTGAGCAGCAGAGATTTCCTCGCCATCTTCAAGTATCACAGCTATTAATTGATTCACTTTAACAGATTCTTGCCCTTCTTGTACTAATAATTTTCCAACTCTCCCAGAATCTACAGATTCAACTTCCATTATTGCTTTATCTGTTTCAACTTCTGCTATTAAGTCTCCGGGTGAAACCTCTTCATTTTCACTTTTTAACCATTTTACTAATTTGCCTTCCTGCATAGTTGGAGAAAGAGCAGGCATTAAAATTGGTATTGCCACAAAAAACTATAAGATATTTATTAAGATTAATCGTAAGAATTACATTGTACTATAATGTAAAATAAAATGAACTCTTTTCATTAATTATATATAAAACTTTTTTCACGCTTTCATATTAACGCTTTCATATTTTTTCTTTACGTATTACACAAAGTACTAAATGCGATTTTAAATGCGAAAATATATTGTATAGTTTTATGTTTCAAATAAAAAATATTGGCATCTTAGGAGGCGGAGCTTGGGGAGTAACTATTGCTTCGTTGTGCGCATCAAAGGCAAAGAACGTATATGTATTTACAGAAAAATCAAGTAGCAGTAGCATAGCAAATGCTCAACATACATTATCCTTAAAGTTTAATGCTCAGCATGTAGAATTTACAGATGATACATCCAAAATACATAACATTGATCTGCTATTTATAGCAGTTCCATCTAAATCCTTAATCAATGTTATTAACAACATTCATAAAAAACAAGATATTACAAACATTCCAATCGTAATATGCAGCAAAGGTTTTGTATATCATCAAGCAAGTCATTATCTAATAAGTGAATATCTTTTAAAAATAGGCGTACAAAGCCCAATTGCAGTGCTCTCTGGACCAAATTTTGCAGAAGATCTAATGGCAAAAAAACCAACTCAATCTCTTATAGGCTCCAAGGAGCTTGATTTTGCAAAAACTATCCAGGCAACAATGAATAATGATTATTTTTATGCAGGAATATCAAGTGATATTGATGGAATGCAAGTTTGTGGAGCGAGTAAAAATATTTATGCGATAGGAGCTGGAATATTAAAGGGATTAGATGTAGGAGATAATTGTTCAGCTGCATTCTTATCTTCATGTATAAGAGAGCTATATGACATTGTAAAATTCGGATTCAACGGAATACCAGATACAGTTCTTGGGCCTTCTGGATCAGGTGATCTTATATTAACATGCAGTAATTTTACTTCACGCAATACTTATTTTGGCTATCTTATTGCGAATGGCACAGAAAAAATTGAAAGTCTCATTTCAAAAAGAACTATAGAGGGCTATGATGCCACAAAACATATGCAGAACTTTTGCATACAAAAAAATATTGATGCAAAAATTATAAAACTTATATTCAATATTCTTTATAATAATACAGACTGCAGAGTTCTTTTGGATTTTATCTATGAAGGCATAAACAAAGCATAATAGAATTTCCTTTCAAAAAAGAGAGATGTAGATGAGCTTTTCAAAAAATACTGAATTTATGCATAATCTTCATTAAGTGCAGCTAAGTGCGCAAGCTTATTAATCAGCCATTTTATATTGCGCAATATATCTTTTGGATCTTTGTGCTTCGGAATAATTATAGAGTTCATACCGCTTAGTGAATCTGCATTGGTACTCATATCATCTACTGCTCGACTCATGGTGCCTATTATCTCTCCTGCAACACTATAAATTAGCGTCTCTGCAAAATGATTTTTTGCTGATTTTTCAATTGTTGGAATGCACTCTTGGATTATTATCTCATTATTTATAACTCCTTCTCTAATTTTATACATACTATGGCGACTTTTTTTATTTAAGTGCATTACATCATCACCTTTTTTCATTCCAGATTTTACACCAATGCCAAATGTTCCTTTATTAGGCTTTATAAATGCACTTACAGGCTCACTGATACTATATTTATCATATGCTTCTTGAGTCTTATTAATAATTACATTCAGAGAATCTGCTATGCGCTCCATACCCACTTTTTCTTTAAAATTGATATTTTGCACCTCTAGCACTTCTGTAGAGAGTAACCAAGGGTCAAATGAAAAATCTTTTGCCAAGAGCTGAGCAAGATTATTATATTGTTGAAAATGCTTAAATTTCTTACGCATAAACCATCCGTGATTTGCAGGGGGTAATATATTGCAATTGCTCTCAATTAATTCTTCTGGAATGCATTTTGTAAAGTCATTATTAGATATAATGAAATCCGCAGTATATTCTTCATTTATACCATTTATGCATCGAATATTTCTTGAAGGTGTAGCGTCAATAATATAAATCTCTTCATTTAAATT
>JAQCBG010000026.1 GCA_027621485.1 Pseudomonadota bacterium | reverse complement strand
TTAATTTTTCTACATAAAACATCAGAATCAACACCTTCTATAGGCTCTTCAAACGCACCATATACCTCTGCCACTATTGTCAATTCCGCCAATAAACAAGACTGAGCAAATTCGTTCATAAATTTTGCTAGCCTAGTATATCTATGAGGCTGCATAACAACAATCATTCTGCCGCCCCTTTTATTTGCAACTTGTTTCCCAATATAAAGCACCTCTTTTATTTCTTTTGGATGATGTGCATAATCATCTATAATAAGTACGCCACGTTTTTCTGCAACTTCTGTAAAACGCCTCAAAACACCTTTAAAAGTTTTAAGTGTAGAGCGCACTATAGACTCAGGTATACCAATCATCAAGGCGCCTACAGCGCTGCACATAGCGTTACGAACATTATAAATGCCAAATTGATTTAATGCCACATCTTCTATAATGCTCCCTTTTAAATTGAGTATGTTTTTTGCCCTTTCTGTAAAGATTATACTAAAAAGCGTATAATTCTCTAAGTACTTAATATTTTTTACGTAAATATCAATATCATCATCTAAATCCTCTACTGCATTCTTCGTAGATGCGCAAAGTAATAAATTCTCTGGCCGCTTACTTGCTGTAAAATATCTTTTAAAAAAATCTCTATAATCAAAATCATCAACACATAGCAAGCTATATCTAGATGTATTTTCAAAAAAACGAACGTAATGCTGATATAATTCTTCGTATGATTTGAAGTATTCTGCATGCTCAAAATCAATATTTGTGATAATGCCGATTTGTTGCTTAATTTTTGCAAATGTACCATCTGATTCGTCAGATTCAAGAATTACAAGATTACTATCGTTTGTTAGTACATTACTATTAATACTATTTAAAACACCTCCACTTAAGATATTGGGATTAAGATTGCCTGATATTGCAATATCACTCAACATAGAAGTTGTAGTTGTTTTGCCATGAGCTCCAGATATTGCAATAACGTTAAAATCACTCAACATAAGAGCAAGCGCATCTTGTCTGTTTATGATTTTTATTTGTTTTTGCTTTGCTTCTATTAATTCCACGTTATGAGGAGGTATTGCTGTAGAATATATAATAAGACTCGCGCCTTTAATGTTGCACGAACTGTGACCTAATGCACATTTTATTCCTTTATTTTGCAATCTTCGCGTAATTTCAGTTTCACAGAGATCAGATCCACTTACAAAAGCACCACCATCATGCAAAAATTCAGCTATTGCGCTCATTCCAATTCCAGCAATACCGATTATATGAATTTTTTCAGTATAAAATAAATCTGGTAGCTTAAATTTATTCCTTAGTGTCATTTTGTGCTAATTGCAGATGTAGTCATGAGAATATCCTCTACTCTCTTTGTCCAAAGACTGTCGGGATGTTGTTTTTTTAACATATTAGAATAATATATCAATGGAGCACGCAAACCAAGTACGTTATATATCTCACAAAGTCTGTAAATGGCCTCTGCGACAAAAATAGAATTCGGATATTGATCATACACAAAGTGATATCTTCCAAGCGCAGATATTAATTGATTTTCCATTAAATAAAAATAACCAACATTCATTTCATAATGCGCAAATGAGTCTATTACATATTCTACTTTTATTAATGCATCTTTTGCATATATAGAATGCGGAAATAACTCTATCACTCTACTTAACGCATTCAATATCTCCTCCTTATTACCCTGAAAATATTCATAATCAGGCATTTTATCATAAAAACACCTCGCCTTTAAATAAAGCAGGTAATTCATATTTTTATTCAGCGGATCTTTGGCTAATATGTAATATATCGTAGATATAGCTGCATCATACTCATAGTGTTTATATTGCGCATATGCCCTTACTATCGCAGATTTGATTGATAGATTTGAAGTAGGATATAGTCGCTCTAAATCAAGTAATGATTTTATGGCATTTTTAAAATCCCTTTTTTTGAGCGCACGGAGTGCATTTTTATATAAATTTTCAGAATCAATTTGATCCTGATCAATTACATCTAAATTTTCTCTAGTATCAGATTTTACATCTATATTATCTGTATCTTTTAAATTAGCAGATGAATCAAGAGAGTAGTGCAAAGAAATATTATCCCACACTCCTTGTTTTGCATATAGGCATTCAGGAACAGCAGAGCATATAAAAAAAACAACAAAATATCTGCATAAGAGACCTAAAACTCCAATGTTACGACTCATCAATTCAATACATTGCATTATATATTCATTATCTAAAATTAGATGCAATAAACTTTCACGGACTTTTTGCACATCATTCATGATGCGTTATAAATATGGCTGGATTTTTTCCAAGATTCTTCTTGGAGAATTTTTTTATAAAAGATTGAGCGGATTTTTTAAATGCATTAATTACATTTGTATCTTTTAATATTTCAGAAAGCTGCATTTTAATATCTTTCATAATATCAGAATCATAATTCTCATCTAAAAGCCCTGGCGCAATACAAGTAAAATCTACAACTTTATTTTTTGATGTACGTAACGACACAAATACAGCGCCACTATCTCTCATAATGGATCGCATTTTTATAATTGGACTCATGCTATCTATGATAGAACTTCCATCCACAAATACATATCCCGAATCAGCAAATCCTATGATACCAGGATTCTTTTCTGCGATCAAAGCCACTTCTCCATTCTTCATTTTAATAACATTTTTACAGCCAAGTCCTTTTACAAAATTTGCATGCTCTCTTATATGCGCCGCTTCTCCGTGAACAGGAATTGAAATTTTTGGCCTAATCAGATCATACATTTTACTTAATTCAGCTCTTCCTGGATGACCAGAAACATGCACAAAGTGATCTTTTTCAGTAAGAACATCTATGTTTTCTAAGGCAAGCTTATTAATCATTGCAAATATCTTTTTTTCATTACCAGGAATAATTTTAGAGGCAAAAATTACAACATCATTTTTTTTAATTTGCATTTTAGATTTTTTGTCTATCATCTGCATTAAAGCGGCTCTAGATTCTCCTTGACAACCAGTACAAATTACAAGAAGTTTTTCTTTATCGCTGCACTTTAAAGCTTCATCTTGAGTCATAGGATCTTTAAAATTACTCATATAACCAAGATCTTTCGCTATATTATATGTACGCCATAAAGATCTTCCAATTAAAGCAACTTTTCTATTTGCATTTTGAGCGGCCCCAATAATAGATTGCATTCTTCCTATATTTGATGCAAAAGTAGTGATGAAGATTGTATTAGATGCAGCCTTAGTTGATATTATACTCTCTAAACTTTCTTTTAAATCCCCTTCAGAACTAGATTCCCCTTCATTAAAAACATTTGTGGAGTCACAAACAATTGCAAGTACACCATCATCGCCTAAGGCCTTGAGTTTTGCTTCATTTGTAACATCTCCAATTACAGGATTTTTATCAAATTTCCAATCACCTGTGTGAAACATGCATCCAGCATTTGTTCTTATAATTAAAGAATGATTTTCTGGAATTGAATGAGTAATTTGAAAAAATTCAATATTAAATGGCTGAAGATTCAATTTCTCTCCTGGGGCAACAGTATTGATACTATATTCATCTTTTATGGAATAAAATTCCCTAAGCTTTGCTTTTAACATTTCTGCCGTAAAGCTACTAGCATAAATTGGTACGTTAATTTCTGAAAGTAAATAAGGCACGCCCCCTATATGATCTTCATGCGCATGGGTTAATATTATTCCAACTATATTTTTTGCCTGACTGATTAAAAAATCTATTTTTGGAAACATTACATCTATTCCAGGCACTGCATCATCTACAAAGCCCATTCCCACATCAACAATCAAAAGTTTACCTTTGTAGCAATAAACATTTAGATTCATACCTATTTCATTTGCGCCCCCAAGTGGTACAAATAAAATTTCATCTTTATATTTTTTTAATTTTTCTTCTATCATTCGTTAATTTCATTTTAAGAATATTTTGGAGTAAATTACATATGAAGAAAGACTCATAAAAGTCTAATAAACTTGATATGAAACTTAATCTCTGTGTAATAAAACATGCTTTAACGATCCAAAATTTTCAAGAACCCTGCCGGCACCTTTTACAACACACTCTAATGGCTCTTCTGCGGTAAACACAGGAAGTCCCGTTGCCTCACCAATAACCTTCTCAAGGCCAGGTAAAAGAGCCCCACCTCCAGTTAACATAATACCTCTTTCTACTATATCAGATGCAAGCTCTGGCGGGGTAGATTCAAGGAGTACTTTTACAGATGCAATAATTTGATTTATTGGCTCTAAAATACTCCCAATAATTTTTTTTCTTGTAAGTAGTATTTCTTTCGGTATTCCATTTATCAAATCTCTTCCCTTCACAGTCATACTTATATCATCATCATCGTTATCAAGGATGCACGCAGCGCCTATTTTTCTTTTTATACGCTCCGCAGTAGATTCTCCTATAAGAAGATTGTGATATTTTCTTATATGAGAAGCGATGGATTCATCTATTGCATCCCCTCCAACACGTATGGATTTTGCTATTACAACGCCCCCAAGTGATAGAACGCCAACCTCTGTTGTACCGCCTCCAATATCCACAACCATAGAGCCAGTTGCATCTGTCACGGGAAGATCTGCGCCAAGCGCAGCAGCCATGGGCTCTTCTATTAAATATACGGCCTTTGCACCAGCACTCTCAACTGCATCATAAATTGCACGCTTCTCAACTGCAGTCGCGCCATAAGGTACGCACACAATAACAACTGGCCTCGTGAAGAAACTTCTTTTTTTATGCACAGAACGTATAAAATACTTAATCATTTCTTCTGCACCTCTAAAGTCTGCTATCACGCCATCTTTTAAGGGCCTTATTGCTTTGATGTCTGCAGGCGTCTTACCAAGCATCATTTTTGCCTCTCTACCAAAAGCATAAGGTATCATGGTACCATGTTGTATTAACATTGCAATAACTGAAGGCTCTTTGGAAACTACGCCCTTTCCTGGCATATACATCAAAGTATTTGCAGTACCAAGATCCATTGCTATGTACGAGGAAAAGAAATTAAACACTATGAATGTCAAGAATAAATTTGTATATCAGAATAAAACTTTTATGATACTTTCCATATCATTGCAATTTCTTTATTCCTGTATGTTGCATACATGTGTAAATTTATTGCATATGCGGTATAGCAGAAGACAATAAGACGTCATACTTCAGACCGATCCACCGCAATGTTATTGTAATTATATCATATTACTTGTATGTTAAGATGATGTTATGCTAATATTAATGCATTTGTAGATATTTTATCAGATCGGGTGTTATTATGAGCATACAGAGTGTTGATTTTTACTCTAGAGACGCTAGTCAATCTTTTTTAGAATCTTTAAAAAATTCTGGCTTTGTTGTAATTAAGAATCATCCAATTGCCGAAAATTTGATCTACGATACTTATAAACAATGGGGAGATTTCTTCTCAAAACAAAGTAAGGATAAAGAAAAATACTTATTCACAAAAGATAAACAGGCCGGATTTTTTCCTTTAAGTATTGCTGAAACAGCAAAAGGTTATAAAATAAAGGATATAAAAGAATTTTTTCATTACTATATTTGGGGCCCGTGCCCAGATGATACAAAAAAAAATACTCTGCTTTTATATAATGCATTGCTGGAAGTTGCAAAGAGTTTGCTTTTTTGGCTAGAAAAAGAATTACCCAAAGATATTACGAAAGATTTTAGTATGTCACTATCTAGTATGATCGAAAATAGTGATTTGAGCGTACTACGAATTATACATTATCCTGCACTAACAAAAAATGAGGAAAAGGGTGCAGTACGAGCTGCTCCTCATGAAGATATTAACTTGCTCACTGTTTTACCTGCTGCAACCGCCTCTGGTTTACAAGTTTTAGATACAAAAAATAATTGGTATGAAGCGCCTTGTGATCCAGGATCACTAATTGTAAATACAGGTGATATGCTCTCTTTATTAACAAAACATTTTCTGAAAGCTACAACTCATAGAGTCGTCAATCCTATTGATGATTCAGCAAATATTTCAAGATATTCAATGCCTTTATTTTTACATCCAAGAGGCGAAGTACTACTAACAAAACAAGGTTATACAGCAGAGTCTTTTCTAAATGAGCGTCTGCGTGAGTTGGGCTTAAAAGAATAAAATACTTGCATATTATGGCATGTAATCTTGATTATTAAGTTCTTTTGATGCTTGTCTCTCATAGATTTAATCCTAAGATTTTTTGCAAATATGATATAAGAGGCTTGTTTGGCATCACATTGCTTGCAAGAGATGCCTATTATTTGGGTATTTTTTTATGCGAATGGCTCAAAAATAATCGCACTTATGATGAAGATTTAATCAAAGTAGTCATTTGCAGAGATCTTAGATCATCTTCAAATACACTGCGCAAATGGCTAATAAGTGGATTGAAAGTTCAGGGCGCACATATAATAGATATAGGTATATCCTCCACACCTTCTTTGTATTTTGCCTCATGTAGATTTCAATGCACTGGCATAATAATTACAGGCTCTCATAACGACACAAATTATAATGGCTTTAAAATATCTCAGCCTTCTGGACTGACTCTATCTCACAATCAATTGCTTGAAATTTATGAAATAGCAAATAAAGGCATTAATATTACGCATTCAAATAATGCTGTATTTGAAGAAAAAGATATAATGCAAAGTTATATCAAGGCAGTTTTAAAGAAAAATAAAATTTTTCACTCTAAAGTTTTATGGGATTGTGGTAGCGCAAATAGAGTTATAAGGGAACTTATCAAAAAGCACATAAATCACGAAATTTTCGATGAGGAATCTACTCTCGATACTTTAAATCCTCGAGAAAGGATGGCTCATTTTCAACATGCTGTAAAAAAATTTGATTTTGGCTTTATTTTTGATTGCGACGGAGATAGATTGCAAGTTCTAGATAGATATGGCAATTTTATTAAAAACGAAACGCTCTTTCTTCTTTTTGCAAAAGATATACTTATCAAAAATAAAGGTGCGCGCATTATTGGAGATGTTAAAATAAGCGACTTAGCATTTAATCTTATTCAGGAATGGGGAGGTATTACATTTATCAGCCCTACTGGGCATACAATAATTAAGCAAAAAATGCGTATGCATAATGCACTTTTTGCAGGTGAGGGAAGCGGTCATTTCTTCTTTAAAGATAATTTTGGATTTGATGATGGGTTTTTTGCTGCATGTAGATTTTTATATATAATGAATTCCAGCCCAAGTTTACTTCATGATATATTAAGCTCTACATCTCAATATATCCAAATAAAAGAAATTAGAATTATTATCAAAGAAAATGTTAATCGCAACGCAATAGTAGAGAATTTCATTGCAAAAACAGTGAGTGCGCTGAAAGATTCAGTATCATATAATTTTACAGATGGAATTAGAGTCAAAGAGAAAAACTCTTGGTGGTTATTGCGTCAATCTCATACAGAGCCTTGCATTACTATAAACGCAGAGGCAAAAACGCACGAAATACTAACGCAAAACTTGCGTTTTATTTTTAGTATACTGCATGCTATACACCCACTTGCAAAACAAAATTATTTTAAACGTCTTCAAAACCTTGAAGTTGCTTCAAGCGACTTGGTCTCCTTAATTTCTTAAGCGCTTTTGCTTCTATTTGCCTAATTCTTTCTCTTGTAACAGAAAAAGCCTGACCAACTTCTTCTAAAGTATGATCTCTATGAGTACCAATTCCAAAGCGCATCCTCAGCACCCTCTCCTCTCTTGGGGTTAAAGAAGATAGTGCTCTTGTTGTCATTTCTCTTAAATTAGAATACAGCG
>JAQCBG010000025.1 GCA_027621485.1 Pseudomonadota bacterium | reverse complement strand
GATTTGAGGAATTTCGCATATAAAAGTAATATCTATATTAACTATAGATGCGTTTTGTTGCAGTAAAATATCTATTGCATGTAATAAAAATAAAGATGAATCTGCGTTTTTAAATCTACTATCTGAGGATGGAAAAGTTTGTCCTATATTACCTGCGGCTACAGATCCAAGAATCGCCTCTGTAAGCGCATGCAATCCAACATCTCCATCTGAGTGAGCAATAATCTGAAAATTTGCCGGAATGTGAAGGCCACAAAGCGCAATTTTATTTTCTTTATTGGTTTTGCTAATCCTATGAAAATCAAATCCGCTTCCGATTTTGTATTTATAGAATTGGTTTATCATGATCTGTGATGGATTTGCTATTTTGTTGAAGTAGAAATTCTGCGTATTTTAAATCACTTTTATGCGTAATTTTTATGTTAGATTTATCTCCAATAACATATCCGATTTTTACTTTATTTTCTATGCAAAGACTAATATCGTCTGTAGCAATTTGATTATTGAGTTTAGCGCGCATATGGGCATCTAAAAGGGTATCCAAATGAAAGCCTTGTGGTGTTTGTGTAATATACAGTTCGTTTCTCTGCATAAAAGATAATTTGTCATTCTCGAGTCTTTTTACTGTATCCGTGATTGGTAATAAAACATCTACAGCTTGAAAATCTGAAAGAAGATCTATAACAGAAGATATTACATGCTCAGAAATAAGTGGCCTTACTCCATCATGAATCAATACAAATTCTTGTTTTGCGCCAATCTCAGATTTTATATAGAGCAATCCATTATAAACAGATTCTTGCCTATGCGCGCCACCTAATACAATGCATTTTAATTTGATATTTGATGCGCCAAGGAAATTCTGAGTTTTTTTGGAGTAAATCAATGTATTATATAGATCTAAATCTTCTTGCCTTAGAACAGTATAAATGCTCTTTACTTTGGGGTGAGTGCAAAAAGCCTTAATTGACCATAACAATACAGGAAAAGAAAGTAGCTGAGTATATTGCTTTGGTATGTTACTGCAAAACCTAGAGCCAAAGCCTCCCGCAAGGATCATGGCTATAACTTTCGTCATCGACATGCTTATACTGAAAAAAGCATCGCAGCTTTATAAAAAAATAAAGCTGCGAAAAAAGATCAATTAACAGAATCTTTTAAATCTTTTCCGGCAACAAATTTGATGCGTTTTTTTTCAGGAATTGGCATATCTTCTCCAGTTTGTGGATTTCTCACAATTTTACTTGGAGTATTGACTACTTTAAAAGATCCAAATCCAATTAACCTAACCTCGCCTTCGCTTATAAGGGCCTCTTTCATTGCATCAAAAAAAGCATTTACTGAATTTGCTGCATCACTCTTAGTAATGCCTAATTTTTTTGCTATTGCACCAACGAATTCCGTCTTATTCATTTATACTAATCATAATTAATACACAGATAGAAAAACAAAATAACAGTAAGCATTTTAATTTGTCCACAACATTTTTAAATGTAATGATAATATTATATTAAAATCTAGATTTGAAGCTAAAAGAGGTTAGAAAATTTCCGCAATACCAAAGTGTTTGAGGTTTTGCATAGAGGGAAAATTTAAGCAATTGCGTGACGCGATTTATACATGCATTTCATTTTAATGAATCGCGTCACTTAAGATAGAAATTAATGAAAAGAGAAATGGTTTTAAGTTGATTTTAAGTATCTTAATCAAGACTTGCAATAATAGTCTCGCCACCTACCATTCTTTGACCTTCTTTCACTTTAATATCAAGTGTCTTTGGTAAATAAATATCAACTCTACTGCCAAATTTTATAATACCAAATCTATCACCTACAGATACGTTATCAGACTCCATAGTATCACATACAATTCTGCGAGCTATTAATCCTGCAATTTGCACTACAGCTACTTCCGCGCCATCTTTAGTTTCGATTAACATAGAATTGCGTTCGTTATATATACTCGCCTTATCAAGCGATGCATTAAAAAACTTTCCTGGATTATATACAACCTTAGTGACTTTTCCAGAGACGGCAATTCTATTTACGTGCACATCAAGTACATTTAAAAAAATACTTACTCTGTTCATTTGTGTATTTCGTTCAAGCTCTTTGGGTAAATTCTCAACAGTAATGCTTTGCACTATTCCATCTGCCGGGCTGAGTATGAAGTCTTCAGCATTATGAGGCGTTACTCTTTCGGGGTCTCGAAAAAAATATATGCACAAAATCGTCAGTATAAGTGCAACACTGCCAAAAAATTGAGAAAAAGAATACGCAAAGAGTGCGCACGCCGCAAATATAGCAATTAAAATATAACCCTCCTTATGTATAGGGCAACACTTTAGTAAGCTTTTAATAATATTCATTTATAGAAACCAGTTTGTATTATATTATATGAAGAGTATTGCAAGATATGAAAAATACACAAACGAAATATAACCTATATACAATCCATATTCTACAAATAATTAATTGTTGCGTAGCGATAATATTTACGCATTGCTGCGTGCATGAGATGTGTATTCTCTGCAAATGATAGATTAATTAAATATATCAGATATAATTTTCCAATGCTCTTCAATAAAAGAGGTAATTAAGTCTGTAGTAACAACTGAGATTAAAAATATTCCAAAAAGCAACTGAAGAGGCAATGCTAAGAAGAAAACTTGCAGCTGAGGCATGAGACGCGCAAGTACACCTATTCCTATATAAATAGATATGCCACTGACAATAAAAGGTGAGGCAATGCGCATTGCTATATTCCAAGAATGTATAAATATCTTGATTATCATTTCCATCATATCATCTTTATTTTGAAAAAAACTTCCAATTGGTAGGCTTTTATAGCTAAAATTAATAGACTCTATAAAAAATATATGAAATCCATAATTAAAAATCAAAACCAGCGCTATGATGCTAAGCATATTTCCTATGATACTACTTTGCTCTCCATGAGTAGGATCAAACATAACTGCGGCAGATAAACTAATTTGATTTGCAATGATCATGCCAGCAATATGCAAGGCATGCATGAGTATTTTGACAGTGAGTCCAATGCATATTCCAATTGCAATTTCTTCGAAAATTAAAATATAAATGGATGAATCAAAGTTGAACTGGGTATTTGCTTCGAATGCATCGCCTGTAAAAAAAGTATAATAAGATACAACCAAAGCAAAAACCAATCTAACAATAGCTGGAGTTATTTTATCGCCAATGCCAGGCATTAAGGAGATTGCTAATCCAATTCTGCAAAATACAAGAATAAAAGATATCACTTGATTGGTTGCAATATTAATCATACTCACTTCTAAAAAATATTTTATAATGAATCATATGTAATAAACTCTTATATTAAACTTTTATTAATGTGTATGTTATAGTGAATAACTAATGTGCAATTTTGCAATTTATTTTAGATGTTGTCGGGTATTTAAAAATGAAAATTCCTTTCTTCAATTATTTTGTTTCTATATATCAGAAAAAGTACAGAGATATCAGTATCAAACAAAAAATTAAAAATTTATTTCATGAGATAAAATCTGCAATCAAAAATATAAAATATAAATTAAAAAATCTCGCAGATACAAATTATAATCTAGGAATCTATCATTTTCATAATAGAAATTTATGGGATTGTATTTCTCGTCTTAAATTCTTAAATTTTTTTACTAATGGATATAAGGATTCTTATTATTACATAGCCAGATGCTATATGCAAAATTTGAAATACAAAAAAGCTGAAAAATATTTTATTAAGCATAAGCAATTTTTAGGAGATTCAAATAACCTTGCTAAAGAAGTGGATTATTGTCTTGCTGTAATACACAGGAGGGCTGGTATTAATGATATTCCAAATAGCATTATCGCAAGTTGCTTTAATCAGCAGGCTTGTTTATATGATTCTGCAATAGATAATACAGATCAATCTCAGAGAGATTTAGTTTCAAATATCGTTGAGTATGTAAAAGATGCACATGGAAAATTTAATATTCTAGATATCGGATCTGGATTTGGTGAAGTGGGAATGTTATTAAGAGAGTATGATATTGTAAATTTTCTTTGCGGTGTTGATATATCAGAAAAGATGACTCAAATTGCGGCAGATAGGGCAATGAAGGATGCGGAATCTAAAATTTATAACAAAGTAATATGCAAAGATATTGCTAATTTTAATGAGGCAAGTGGTAAGATAGGGTCAATGAAATATGATATCATTATCCTTTCTGATTTTATCACATACCAATCCAATATCAATAACATGCTATTAAAAAGACTTTCTGATTTAGCGGCGCAAAAATGCTTAATATGCATTACGTTTAGAGACATAAAGCAACTTCATCAATATAAAGAGGGGGAGCAAGTGCTATTTCATCATGATACCGAAAGATTTTATTACTCAGATCTATATATTCAAAATTTGTTTTGTGATGGAGGCTTTTCTTTATTGACGAGTCAAAATGCACAATTTGCATCTAATGAATCAGGTTTTATAATGCAATTTATAAATTATGAAGATGTATATTCAAAAAAAATTTAATAAAGTATTCATCTTTGCAAAATTGATTTAGATTTTCCTTTTATATATTAACAGCAATAAAGCTAGAAAAAAATTTGAATACATGTAGAATATAACTGATAAGTTTATTTTTTATAGCCGTATAATCGTATAAAAGTTTCCTTTCTAAATATATGTCACAACAAAGTAATTTAACTAAAGATGATTTGCTCAGAATATTAGAGCTTATGATGCTTATGAGGAGGCTTGAAGAGAGAGCAGGGCAATTGTATGGTATGGGATTAATAGGTGGTTTTTGTCATCTTTATACCGGCCAAGAGGCTGTTGCAGCAGGGATACAGAATAATTTAATTGAGGGTGATACTGTTATTACAAGTTATAGAGATCATGCCTTTATGATTGCATCTGGCGCAGATCCAAAGGTTGTTTTTGCGGAACTTATGGGCAGAGAAACTGGCTGCTCGTTTGGTAAAGGGGGTTCTATGCATATGTTCAATAAAGAAGGTGGATTTTATGGTGGGCATGGAATAGTTGGCGCACAAGTTCCAATTGGTACTGGCCTTGGTTTTGCAATGAAATATAAGGAGCAAAACAATATGTCTGTTACTATATTTGGCGATGGCGCTGCAAATCAAGGGCAGATATATGAATCTTTTAATATGGCAAAGCTTTGGAATTTGCCAGTTTTATACATTATAGAAAATAATGAATATGCAATGGGAACATCTGTTGCGCGAGCATCTGGGGATGTTGCTTTGCATAAGAGAGGCGAATCTTTTGGTATTCCAGGATCAAAGGTAAATGGAATGGATTTTTTTGCTGTTAATGATGCTATTGAGAATGCGGCGAATTTAATACGCAATAAGAAAAAAGGTCCAATGCTTCTTGAATTAAAGACATATAGATATGTTGGGCACTCAATGTCCGATCCTGCAAAGTATAGAAGTCGTGATGAAGTTGCAGAATATAGAAAGAATAGTGATCCAATAATGAATCTTAAGAATGAAATTATAAAGCGCTATAAGAATATAAAAGATGATATTCTAAAAATAGATGCTCGTATTAAAAATCAAATAGAGGAGGCGATAGATTTTGCTAAAAATAGCAGTGAGCCAAGATCAGAGGAGCTTTATACAAATGTATATGCAGCTAAATAAGTAACTCATAAGTAATCTAATAATCTAAAAAAAGAGTATATAGCGCAGAATACATAAAGATTTTTAATCATCATATTCCATACTAGCGCCGCGCACTATAAAATCGTATCTGCGCATTTTTTCTATATCAAGCGCATGAGCAGCGGCCTTAAGTGTTGCAGATATTTTTATTATTTCCTTTAAGGTATCAGGAGCAATATTACTTTCTTTTGCCTTTTTGATGTAGTGCCTTATTAAATATTCATTTCCAGAAGAGAATGCAGATGCAATATAACAAAGACGCAAATCCATTTCCTGCTCATTATGATGAATATTATCAGAGAAAATCTGCGTCATTATGCTATCGTCTATATGCTCTACTTTGTTATCATGTTCAGTAATGTGATTATGAAAATATTCAATACTATGCATAGAGATATATATGGCGGCAGTCTTGCAAGCTGCTGCATCATTATCTTCTAAATGTATTCTTGCATCTTCTCGTACAGCATTTAATATTTCCTCATGCCTCAAAAAATAACCTACAGTCAGCGCAACTCCGTAAACATCTTTGTCTGTTATGAATTGATTTGATTTATCGGCGTAGAATAAATCAAACAAAACTTCACCTATCTTAGGCGCATAATTTGGTAATTTTCTAATAATTCTATGAATACTCATAATACCTCTTGGCATTTATTGATTAAGTTGCAAATCATAACTCGCTCTTGAAAAAACAATATTAAAAAGAAGTAATGGTCTAAAAAGATCTTATAAAGACGCAACTAATAATGTATAATAATCAGTCTATAATTAGATTGCAATATAGATAAGGTGTATTAGTAGCTTTTTACATAGAATATTTAATTGCTGCATTCAGTAATGAATCTTCTGTATCTATAATTGAATCCACGGAAGCATTTTGATGACGAGGATCCTCTAGTATTTTATATATATTTTTTTCAAGTTGATGCTGAGTAAAATCTTTTTCTTCTATTAAGATGGATTTGTAATGCGTAGCTAAATATAATGCATTATGGTACTGGTGATTATCTTTAGAGTTTTTTAATGGTACTAATATGGAGCGTATATTGTAATGAATAATTTCTGCAATTGATGTTGCACCAGCTCTTGATATGACTAAGTTACTTTGTTTATAGATTTCATCTATATTTGAGAAAAAGCTTTGAATATGGCACTTTATGCCTGATTTTTCATATATATTTTGTACATCCTCTATATGCTCACTTCTTGCTTGATGATACACAGTAATCTTTAGATTCATTGTGTTTGCAGCTGATATAATGGCCAAAGGGGCAATTTTGCTTAAAATACTAGAACCTTGACTTCCGCCAAGAACAAAAATACTCATCGTACTTTTATTATATGATTGAGGCTCTATAGATTGATTAGGCTCATTTTTGACTTTATCTGTGATGCTATGACGAATTGATAATCCTGAATGAAAAACTTTATGCTCAGAATGCTTTGGTATGCCTTTTGTCTCTGGAAATGAAATACCAATTTGGGTAGAAAATCTACTCATAAGCTTATTTACTCTTCCCATGAAAGTGTTTTGTTCATGTAGAATAATTGGTACACCAAGCAGTGTGGCTGCTATGAGACTTGGGAGAGATGCATAACATCCAAATCCAATCACGACGTTTGGTCTATGAATTAGCAAAAAAACTATAGATTGTATTATTGCAATGCACATAGTAAATAGCGCAAATATCTTTTGTAATGCAGTGCCAGAGAATGACTTTGTATTGAGTACTTTGATTTTAGTATGTTGAATTGATTCTGAATTTGCCAGATCAAGTATCTTCTTTCCTCTTTTATCTAAAATTAAAAAACAGTCATGTTGCTTTTTGATTGCGGATTCAATAACAGAGACAGCGGGCATTATATGACCACCACTTCCGCCAGTAGAAAAAAATATACGCATAAATTTATTGATAATTCATAATTATTAAGTCTTTTTCTATGAAGGTCTATAAATTAGAGTTCACAAAGTCTTTAATTTTACTCATATTATAACTGCCGCTGGCAATGATATTGCTGCCCTGCATAAGAACAACGTGCGGTATGGAATTCTTATATTGCATTGCCGGGCTTGATAATATTGCAGAAAGATCCGCTTTATTCATTTTATATGTTGAGCATATATTGAAATCTATGTGATGAAATGGAAGTAAAAAATCCTGAAGTTGCTTTTCATTTTGATCGAGCGAAATAAGCATTAAATGAACAGCTTTTTTTTTGAGTATGCCGCTTTCTATCATGCTGATTGCTTCGCTAAAGCCTTGCTTGCAAGACCTGCACCACGAAGCAAAGAAATACAAAATCTTCATTTTAGAATGTTGATCTTTGAAAAAATCTTTAAAATTAGTATTATGGCA
>JAQCBG010000024.1 GCA_027621485.1 Pseudomonadota bacterium | reverse complement strand
AAGTTATCTAGAAGACGCTTTATAAAATTTGATCCAAGAGAGCAGTAAAGTTTTTTAATTCTTTCTGTTCTAATGCAAAAATCTAGTTTAATTATCGGAAACTGGAAAATGCAGATGACTTTTTCTGCGTGCGCAAGTTTTTTTACTGAATTTTGTCAAGAAATTTCAAAGAATTATAATGATAATTCAGAGATTCTTATTTGCCCTTCCTTTATTCATATTTATTATGCCTTGGAATGTTTAAGAAAATACAAGCTTGAGCATAAGATTTTTGTGGGTGCGCAGGATTGCTTTTATTATTCTTTTGGTACTTTTACAGGACAAGTTTCACCTTCTTCTCTTTCTGAGATGGGGTGTAAGTACGTTATAATTGGTCATGCTGAATGTAGAGCCCTGTATAAAGATGATGGATTTATAAATCAAAGAATCGTATCAGCATTAAATAGTGATTTGCTGCCAATTTTATGCATTGGAGAATTAGACAAAGAAAAGCAATATAAGACTCTTAAAGAGCAATTGCATTATCATAAGGAATTTATTGTAAAATCAAAAAAAATTATTATAGCATACGAACCTATTTGGGCTATAGGAGGTGATGCATTACCAGATGAGACTCATATAAGGAAAGCAGCTGATATAATCACAGAGACTCTTCCAGATGCTAAAGTTGTATATGGAGGATCAGTTAACGAATTAAATGCAAAAAGTATATTAAACATAGAAAATATTTCTGGCTTACTTGTTGGAAGCGCAAGTTTATCTGCAAAAGGCTTCTTAAAAATATGTAGAGCTTAATTATATTATAATGCAAAAATATTTGGTGCGCTTGGAGAGATTTGAACTCACAGCCTCTGCCTTCGGAGGGCAGTGCTCTTTCCACTTGAGCTACAAGCGCATTAATAAGGCAAATTAAAAGAATTCTATTTTCTTGTAACAACTCTTTGCGTGAATTATAGACTCAACAGAAAATTTTACAAAATAAAAAAATTGACAAATATATTTCTTTTAATAGTCTTCAATAATCTCTTCATTATGAGTATAACTTTTACCCTCAAATAGATATGAATCTTAAAAGCAATGCCTTAGATGCGGCATTAGAAAGTAACGCATGGCCCTTTATTCAAGCAAAAAAAATATTAGAAAGAATAGATAATAAAGTACCAGCTAAAGGTTATGTACTTTTTGAAACTGGATATGGCCCCTCAGGTTTACCACATATTGGGACTTTTGGAGAAGTTATGCGTACAACTATGGTGATGAAGGCATTTCAGTATATCTCTGATATTCCAGTAAAGCTTTTTTGTTTTTCTGATGATATGGACGGAATGCGTGGCATTCCAGACAATATACCAAATCAAATAAATCTTACTCAATATCTTGGTATGCCACTTACTAAGGTGCCAGATCCATTCCAAACACATCAAAGTTTTGGGGCTCATATGAATGGCAAGCTTATAGAATTTCTAAACAATTTTGAATTTGATTATGAGTTTAAAAGTGCATCTGAATATTACGCAGAGGGAAAATTTAATGATGCATTAATTAGAGTGCTAGAGCAATATGATGAGATTATGAGCATCATGATACCAACACTTGGAGAGGAAAGGGCTGGAAATTATAGTCCTTTTCTTCCGGTATGCGCGCAAACAGGAAAAGTACTTCAAGCAAAAGTCATAGAGAGAAATATAAATGATAAAACAATTGTATATCTAGATGAATCTGGTTCTAAATGCGTAACCAGTATTTTAAATGGAAGATGTAAACTTCAGTGGAAGCCTGATTTTGGGATGCGCTGGTACGCACTTGATGTTGATTTTGAAATGTATGGAAAAGATCATTTAGTTAATGGAGAGATATACAGTAAAATTTGCAGTAGCTTGGGCGGCAGACCTCCTCATCAAATGTTTTACGAAATGTTTTTGGATAAATCTGGTAAAAAAATTTCAAAATCAAAGGGCAATGGCTTTTCAATAGAGCAATGGCTAAGGTATGCGCCAAAAGAGAGTCTTGCTTTTTTTATGTATAATTCTCCTCAAAAGGCAAAGAAATTAGCATTTGAAGTAGTCCCAAAATCAATGGATGAGTATCTGCAGTATCTAGTTAAATATTACACAAGAGACAATACTCACGAGCCTGATTTAAGTAGCCCTATATACCACATACATGGCAGAGATAATATTCCAAAAAAGGAATCTTGGCATGGATCTATATCTTATTCTCTTATTTTAAACTTAATTATTGCATGTAGTAGTGATGATAAAAGCATCGCAGTGCAGTATATAAATCAGTTTAAATGCGACGCAACAGATGATGCTTTATTGAGTAATATGATTTCTGGTGCTTTTAATTATTATATAGATTATATTAAACCAACTCTTAAAACGAGGGCTCCTTCTTTAAAAGAAAGAGAGGCGCTTTTAGAATTAATGGAATATATTAAAAAAATAGACGATCAAGGTATGAATCTTGATGCAATTGATGTGCAAAATTTTCTATATAATTTAGGTAATAAAAATCAATTTACTCTAAAAGAATGGTTTTGCGGATTATATGAAATTCTTCTTGGTACAACACAAGGCCCTCGTATGGGTAATTTAATTGCGATTTTAGGGTCTAAAAAAGCTAATGCATTAATTAATACAGCTTTAAAAAATTAATACAAAATTGCTTAAATAATGCATAATACAATACTCTGAAATCTGTTATTCTACTTAAAGTTGAAATCTGTTATTCTACTTAAAGTAGAAAAAATATTCTAAAAAAGCATTGTTATGAATTTATATGAATGATTGGGATGTAGATGATTGGGATGATATAGTAGTCGATTTTTTTATATTGCTAAAAAAATTGCACGAAAGATTTCATTATATGCTACTTATAGAAATGCTTTTAAGTATTATTTTTGCATTTTGCATGATGAAATTGATACACTGTGTAAGTGGAAAGATATTAAAAGCTTTATCTCAAAAAGAGGGCAGAAGGTTTCGGTATTATAGGCATTTTGTGACTGCAATAGAAAATCCTTTGATAATTTCGATATGGGTTTTAAGTATTGCATTTTCAATTGAAAAGCTGTTTGGCTATTTTAAATTACCTTCGATTTCAATAGTACGCCCAACTAAGATTTTATTACTTGCATTTATTGCAATTATCCCACTTATGAAGTTTATAGAATTTGTGCGTACAGATTTAATGAGATATGCAGATCCAAGTTATGATAAATTCACTCTAGAAGTACTGTCGAAAATTGCAAAAATTGCAGTACTTACAGTAATGCTTTCTACTGCAATGAATTTACTTGGAATTAATGCAACTGCTCTTTTAGCACTTATAGGGTTTTTAGGTGTTGCAATTGGCTTTGCGCTTCGAGATACATTTGCAAGTCTCTTCAGCACAATTATACTTTACTGTGATAAGCCATTTGTAGTGGGTGATTTGATAAAAGTATTAAATGGCTCAAAGGGTGTAATGGGTTATGTAGAACGTATAGATTGGCGAACAACAAGTATTAAGACGCAAGAAGAAACAATAGTACACATACCAAATTCTATCTTTTCCATTTATCCTGTAGAAAATCAACAAGATATTCTTTGTACAATGATTGCAGAGAGAATTTGCATCGATATCGAATCTTATGATGCATTACTTACTGCGATGCAAATCATTAAAGAAGATTTAGCTGCGCATCCAAGAGTAGATAGTAGTATGGGTATTATGACTAATTTAGAATTTCAATTAGATAATTCACTTTTAGTATTATATATAAGATATTACTCTTTTGCGATTCAAAAAGAAGAAGTGGGAGATATAAAAAGCTTTAATATAGTATCTATAATTAAAATACTGAAAGAGCAACAAGTGAAGATTCTAAATAATGCGCCAAACTTACAAAACAAGTTATGAAGATAAATAATATCTGATGTTAAATAACTATATTTCTGGAATCTATATTATTGATTTTATATTGCGAATTTAAGTATTGATGCGCAGACATATCCTTGCTAGTAAAGAAAGTACAATTAAGAAATATCTCTTTGTAAGATAATGGAAGATAAAGCAAATTGTTATAAGATTCAGGGTGGGCAGCCTGTACTTGGAAAAATAAAATGCATGGGCGCTAAAAATTTTGCAACAAAGGCTATGCTTGCATCTATTTTAGCAAAAAATAGCAGCATACTTTATAATATGCCGCAAATAGGAGATGTTGAAATTACAAAGTTGTTGTTAGAGTCCATTGGAGTAAATGCTACATGGCAGCATGATGATACTCTTTATATTGATCCTTCGAATATAGATTCCAGCGCAGTATCCATGCCTGATTCAAGGACAAATAGAATTCCAATTTTATTGCTCAGTGTACTTATTCATAGATTTCAAGAAGTGAAGGTGCCAATTGCAGGAGGTGATGCAATAGGAAAGCGCAATATAGATTTTCATCTTAATGCTCTTAAAGCATTTGGTGTAGATGTTGTAGAAGATGAGAATTCTATTACTGCAAAAAAATCTTCAAATGTAAAGGGTGCGCATATTAATCTTCCTTATCCTTCTGTTGGCGCAACAGAGACTTGTATATTTCTATCAGTTCTTGCAGAAGGTACGAGCGTTATAACTAATATTGCAATAGAACCAGAGATAATATCTCTCATAACAATGCTTAGGTTTATGGGCGCTGCAATATTTTTAGATGTAGGGAGAAATATAACAATACATGGAGTATCTACTTTATCTGGTACTAAATTTCATATACCAGGAGATAGAATTGAGGCTGCATCCTTTGCATCTCTTGCTTGCGCATCAGATGGCGAAATAGAGGTTTCTGGAATTTCTGCTGAATATCTTGGAAATTTTTTATCTTTTTATATGAAAGTTGGGGGGGGTTATGAATTTATTTCGGAAGATACAATAAAATTCTTTCGTGCATCTAAGTTAAAGCCAATTTGTTTAGAAACAGATGTATATCCAGGATTTTCAACTGATTGGCAACAGCCATTTGCAGTATTACTCACGCAAGCAGATGGAATGTCTATAATACACGAAACGGTATATGAAAATCGCTTCTCTTATCTCAAAACTTTAAATTTATTAGGTGCAAAAACACAAGTAACAAGCTCATGTCTTGGTTCTGTAAATTGTAGATATAAAAATTTAGATCATATGCACAGCGCGCTTATATATGGAAAAGCAGATCTTACTGCAATTGATAAGGCAATTCACATTCCAGATGTAAGGGCAGGCTTGACTTATATTATTTCTGCAATTCTTGCAAAAGGCACAACATATTTAATAGATATACACAATACAGAAAGAGGCTATGGGAATTTACAAAAAAAGCTAAAGCGTGTAAATATCGAAATTGAAAGATTTTATTTAAGAGATTAGGGATAATGAATATAGATTTTGAAACATCTTTAAAAGAGATAAGAGAGATAGTAAAATTTTTAAAGGACTATCTTTAACTGGGATAGCGCGATATCTCGTTTAAAGATTTTAGATGCAAAGTGTAATAGCGAGAATTTATGGTTAGGTGATAAGGATAGCGCAAGATCACTGCTGAAAGAAAGAGAGTATTTGGCGCGATCTGTTAATGCTATTAAAGAACTTGAGTTAAGATCTACGAGTCTCTCTGAGTTGATCAAGATGTGTTCTAAAGATGATGATATTGAGTTTATTGAAGAAATACGTAATGATTTACTTGAGCTAAATAGCTGGGCAGAGAGTAAAAAAATTGAATGTATGTTTTCTGAAGAGGCGGACTCTAATGATTGTTTTATAGAGCTTCATTCTGGCGCTGGGGGAGTAGAGAGTGATGATTGGGCCTCTATGCTTCTTCGAATGTACATGAGATGGGCCGAAAAAAACGAATTCAAAATATCAATTGTTGGATCTCTTGCGGGAGAGGAGGCAGGAATTAAGTATGCAACTCTTAAAATACAAGGGCTGAATGCATATGGATGGTTACAAGGCGAATCTGGAATTCATAGACTTGTTCGTATTTCGCCTTTTAATAGTGCAGGAAAAAGACATACTAGTTTTGCAAGTGTTTTTATTTCGCCAGTAATAAATCAAAAAATTGATATAGAGATCAATGATGCGGATATAAGAATTGATACATACAGAGCAAGTGGAGCAGGGGGACAGCATGTCAATACAACAGATAGTGCTGTGAGAATTACTCATATTCCAACTGGTATTGTAGCTCAATCGCAAAGTGATCGTTCTCAGCATAAAAATAAAGAGGCATGTATATCTCTTTTAAAATCTAAATTATACGCATTGGAATTGCAAAAAAGAAAAGATGATGCAAATAAGAAAAATGCAGAAAAAAGCGCAATAGGATGGGGTAATCAAATTAGATCTTATGTATTGCATCCTTATCAGATGGTAAAAGATCTTCGTACAAATCATGCGGAATCAGATGCATTATCTGTTTTAGATGGAAAGTTAGATATTTTTATGAAAAAATACATATTCTTGCATAAAAAAATATCAGATATAAATCAATAAAATGATTGAATAGAGTATTATTGATTTGATTTTAAAATAACAAAAAAGAAATCAAAGCTTTGAAAAAAGTCAGTTATATTGCAAGGGTAAATTAATATATCTTTCAAAGTATATCTATTTACATTTCATATATTATTAATTTTGTGCCTCTTGCTCTATCATATGACTCTTGAATTGTAAAAAGAGTATTTAAGATAATGTGTATGTTGAGCATACCACTAATAAATCTTTGATTTTTTTAATCTATCTTCTAATAGAAATGATTTCTCTTTAGAATAAAAATCTTTTTAAGTAAAAATATATTGCAGCGCATGGTATTGAAATCATATAAAATATAAATAGCGCTGGCAGTAAAGTCCAGGGATCTATCAATATTCCAGCAACAAGCAAACCAACTGCGCCAAGTATTGGAACTACGTATTCTTTATTGATGCTCGCATGTTTCAATGAAAGCGTTGGAAGGCTGCTAATCATTAATATACCAACTATAACAATATATCCAGCTATCATGATGCTTGGAATTTCATAGGATATATTATTAAATGTCATAATGAGAGGCGTAATACATATTGCAGCTGCAGCTGGCATTGGCACTCCTTGAAAGAAATTTTTCATTTCTTCTTGATCTTGAGTTGTGTGTGTATCTTTGTGCATTTGAGTATTAAATCTGGCAAGTCTAAAACTTGCGCATATAATATAAAAAAGTACAACAGTCCACCCAACGCCTTTATAGGGAATTTGATATAAAGACCAAAGATACATTGTTATTCCGGGAGCTACTCCAAAATTCACAAGATCTGCTAAAGAATCAAGTTGCGCGCCAAAATTACTTGTAGAATTTAAAAGTCTAGCAACTCTTCCATCTAGGCCGTCTATAACAGCTGCCATTATAATAAGCATTGCTGCTGCTTCAAATTTCCCCTCAAGTGCATATCTAATGGATGTTGCACCAAGACAAAGAGCAAGCATTGTGATTATACTTGGCACTAAATTAAAGAGCGGTATTTCTTTTCCTTTTTCTTTTTTCATATAAAACCTATATATAAAATACTCTATAAAAATGATTTAAGACTTTTTAGAATGAATCATTTGCAGAATAATTTGATTGACTATTTGTGGGTTAGCTTTTCCTTTAAATTGCTCTAATACCTTTCCAACAAAGAAGCCAAGAAGCTTTTCTTTGCCATTAAAATATTGCTCTACTTTATCTGCATTATTTTCTATGATTTTTGTTGCGGCTTTTATTATCGCATCTTCATCTGTAATTTGAGCTAAATTTTGCTCTTTTACAATATCTTCTGCGCATGCGCCAGTTTTTAGCATTTCATCTAAAACGTGCTTTGCGGTTTTTCCAGAGATAACTGAAGAAGATATCATTTGAAGTAATTGACTAAAATCTTTTGGTTTAAGATTAATGTCATCTATTGATAATTCCATTTTATTAAGTCTTCCAAACAATTCTACTATAATCCAATTTGCAGAAAGTATTGGGTCTGCAAATTTTATAACCTCTTCGAAATAAGAAGCTATGCTTTTATCTGATGTTAAAACTTCTGCATCATACTTCTTTAATCCAAGTTCGCTGCAGTATCTTTGAATTTTTTCATCTGGAAGTTCTGGTAGATTGCTTTTGATGTTTTGAATATATGTATCATCTAGAATAAGAGGCGGAA
>JAQCBG010000023.1 GCA_027621485.1 Pseudomonadota bacterium | reverse complement strand
TTTATATGCATTCCTTATAGTATTTGTAGAGAAGGATTGTGAGGTCTGTGTCTCTTTTGCTATATGTAGAGCGCAGAATCAATACAAAAAGAAGCGTGGCTTGAGAAGATATATTTTTTCAAATCTTTTTTAATGAATTCAAGATTTCTCAGATAAAAATAAGGCTTATATTTTCTCTTAATAGAAAACATAAGCCTTATTTTTTTAGTTTCTTTTTTTAAGATGATGCAGATGAATCTTCAGATGTCATAGAAGATGATAATTCATCAATACTCATTAGCTTTTCATCGCTGCCGCTTGTAGATATATTATCTGTCAATGATGAATTTGTATCTTGTGTATTACTGCCTGCAGCAGAGGCTGCAATAAAGCTCATCTCTATAATCTTATCTTTTGGATCTGGAACCATGCCATTATTTTGAACATTCCCAGCTTTGATATTATCAACATACTCCATACCAGAAATCACTCTTCCAAATGCTGTATACTGGCCATTTAAATGCGCAGCATCTCCAAGCATAATAAAAAATTGGCTATTTGCACTATTTATATCTTGAGCGCGCGCCATGGAAACAACACCTCTTACATGCTGTATTTCATTAAATTCAGCCTTTAAGTTTGATTTATCACTACCACCTGTTCCATCACCTCTTGGGTCACCTGCTTGAGCCATAAAACCAGGAATAACTCTGTGAAAAGTAATACCATTATAAAACCCTTCGCTAGCTAATTCTATAACTCTCTGCACATGAGCAGGTGCTTGCTCTTTATACAATTCTATCTCCACAGCACCATCTTTAAGCTTCAAAAGTAATTTATCTTTTGATTGAGTAAGTTGGCTTTGATCTAATTGATCACCCATTGAAACTACCTCATTAGATACATTTTTATTACTCGCCGCATTCTCAGACTGTCCTGATTTTTTAGTCATGATATCGTTAGCACCCTTATTAGAATAGGCATACTGACTTGAACTGGATAAAACAATGGCAACCATAAACACACCTTTAATAAACTGCAAATACATAATAACTAATACCAAAAATACTAATAATTGAAATATAAGTTATATAAATGCATGTGTAAAGAATGTTTTTACTTCATAATAATGGTAAAAAATTAACGCAATTATTACAAATACACTATCATTTACTATGATTAAATTCTATGAAAATTACAAAAGTAGCGCGCAATACAATTAAATTCATAAAGATTGATTGCAAAATTTCTCACTATCTCTTTAAATGTAATTTTTCTTTATTTTTTTAGAAATAATCCGTATTTTTTTGGACTTTTATAGTGCGTTACAGCAGTTTCAAATTTCGGATTCCCTACGATGTCTAAATTTACATCCTCTATATCATATAGCAATTTAGTATCTTTATGAAAAGACATACAAATACTCTCCGCATTCTTAATATTCTGCTTTCTTGAAGCACCTCTTATTGATTCTATTTTAATGTATACATATAATATTGACTCCTCTGAGTTTATTACAGTAGTTGGAGTGCCAAATTTTTCTTCTATAGTTTCGGTTGTATCGCGCCCTATTTTTATATCATTATCTCTAAAATTCTTCATGTCTCCCTGGACAACTAAGCTGCTACTGCAAGAGATAAGAGACACGCATATAATCAATATAAAAACGCATCTCACAAAAATTTTGAATTTTATATTAAACATTGCTTAAGCATCTCATTTGAAAATCAAGAAATAAAATAGAGGTTATTAATACACACATTCTTTTACATAAAAACCTCATTAACTACAATTAATTTTTATATCACTTAGCGCTCACTTAGTATTATGAATTTATGTTTCAAACTTACATTTCAGAGATAAATTCAATAATACATATATCTAAAAACGTAATATAACAATTAATCCATTATTATACTAAGAATATAAATATGCAAAAGCTTAAATTTATATGCAAAAGCTTAAATTTTTTTATTCTTTATAGCAATCACATGAATTGACTTTTACGTAAAAACTCCTTAGATTTCAGGCTTCATGCGCCCTTAGTTCAGTGGATAGAACAACAGCCTTCTAAGCTGTGGGCCGGAGGTTCGAATCCTCCAGGGCGCACCACTACTTAGTTGATTTACTAATATCCTGTGAAGACATTCTTTGTTACTACGCCAATATACTATGTAAATGGTAAACCACACATAGGTCATGCATACACATCAATTGCAGCAGATGTAATTGCGAGACATATGCGCCTTTCAGGTCTTAATGTGAGATTTTCTACTGGTACAGATGAGCATGGTAATAAAATAGAAAAAACTGCATCCGCAGCTAAAGTAAGCACAAAAGCATTTGTAGATAATGCTTATTTAGATTTTTTTAATTTATCAGATTTACTTAATCTCAGTAATACAGATTTTATCAGAACAACAGAAGAAAGGCATAAAGAGAAAGTTAAGGAGATTTGGAATAAAATTAATGAGAGAGGATTTATTTATTTATCTAAATATACTGGCTGGTATTCTCTGCAAGACGAAGAATTTTTTAGTGAAGACGAGCTTATAGATGGTAAAGCACCAACTGGAGCAGATGTTGAGTGGATAGAGGAAGAGAGTTATTTTTTTAAATTATCTGCATTTCAAGATGAACTATTAAAATTTTACGAACTAAATCCAGATTTTGTATCCCCAAAATCTAGATATAATGAAGTTGTTTCATTCATTAAATCTGGCCTGCAAGATCTTTCCATATCAAGAGTATCTTTTGATTGGGGAATTAAAGTTCCAAAAAATAATAAGCACGTAATTTATGTTTGGTTAGATGCACTTTGCAACTATCTTACTGCAACTCAAGATTCATCTAAAACTACTGCATTAGATGAATTTTGGCCATGTAATTTACACATTGTTGGAAAAGATATATTAAGATTTCATGCGATTTATTGGCCAGCATTCTTGATGGCTGCAGAAATTCCATTACCAAAAAAAATATTTGCTCATGGATGGTGGAAGAGTAATGGAAGAAAAATGTCTAAATCACTTGGTAATGCAATTGATCCGGTATCCTTAATTAGTACATTTGGCGTAGATTATGTGCGTTATTTTCTTATGAGAGCCGTGCGATTTGGCAATGATGGAAATTATTCAGATGAGATTTTTAAATCAATAATCAATGCCGAACTCGTTAATAATATTGGAAACTTATTGCAGCGAACACTTTCCTTATTAAATAAATACTGCGCAAATACTATACCAGATGATGCAGAACCAGACATCCAAGGAAAGAATTTATTAAAACGCGCATATCAAAATTCAAATAATGTAATCGAATATCTAAATTCATACGATATATCAAACGGTATTTCAGAAATAATAGAACTTGGCAATTCCTGCAATGCATATATAGAGCAGATGGCTCCATGGCAACTTGCAAAAACAGATCTTAATCTCATGAAATCAACTTTGTATACACTCTTGGAATGCATTCGCATTATTGGTATAATGCTGCAGCCATTTATTCCAAGTCTCGCATCAAAGCTGCTAGATATGTTAAAAATTTCAAAGAGAATGTATTGCGATCTAAAAAATCCCATTGAAAAAGGCACGACGCTGAATCAGCAATACATAATTTTTGACAAAATTCCTTAGCCGCCGTAGCTCAGTTGGTAGAGCAACGCATTCGTAATGCGTAGGTCGTGGGTTCAAATCCCTCTGGCGGCACCATATTTAAAATAACTGATGCATTGATGGCTTTTTGATTTTAAAAATTATAATATATTACATAAAAACTCTCTTTTCACAGTATCATGAATGATCAAAGCATATTATTACCTAATATAAGAGGTAAATATAACTTTTATGTTCCGCTTAGTAAGTTTTGTTGGTTTAAAGTTGGAGGCACGGCAGATGTTATATTTACGCCTAAAGATCTAAATGATTTAATATACTTTTTACGCAATAAACCAAAAAATCTTCCAATACTTGTGATTGGTGCAGGCTCTAATTTATTGATTCGGGATGGAGGATTTTCAGGAATCATAATACGCCTTGGAAAGTTTTTCAACTCTCTAAAAATCATAGAGCAAGATATTATTGAAGCGGGTGCCATGACATTATGCTCTAGTCTTGCTTTGTATTCTGCAGAAAATGCATTATCAGGTTTGGAATTTATGTCTGGAATACCTGGCACTGTAGGTGGCGCAATTGCAATGAATGCTGGCGCTTATGGCAGCGATACGTCAACCACTTTAATTAACATCACTTTATTGACTTTAAATGGAGAAATAGTACAAATACCAACTTCTAGCATGCAATATACCTATAGAGGTAATAATTTAGGGTATGATGCAATATTCGTTAATGCAAAATTTCAAGCAAAAAAATGCGAATGCAGTCATTATGTTTTTGATAAAATTGCAGCAATCAAAAATACAAGATCTAATACACAGCCTATTCATAGCAAAACTGCTGGCTCTGCATTTAAAAATACCAAAGAAGGGTATAATGCATGGAAACTCATTGATAAAGCAGGATGCAGAGGCATGAAAATCGGAGGCGCTATGATATCAAATCAACACTGTAATTTTTTAATTAACGAAGGAAATGCAACTGCAGATGATATTGAAAATTTATTGCAATCTGTTCAAAGAAAAGTTTTAGATAGTACCAATATTTTATTAGAACCAGAAATTAAAATTTTTGGCCAGAAAAAACAAATCAAGCAAAAAAAATATGAATTGATGTCGCAAAAAATACAAAATATCTTATAGATGGCACTGAAAAAGTAGCGTCTTGTGTTTATATAGCTAAAGGTTTATTTTTTGAGATCAAGGGTATGCACACATAATAGAGAGATAAATAAAGCAATTTTTTTTACATATATTATAAATCTCTTACATCTGAGCTTAATTTATATTATAGATCGCGCTTCTATCATATATTAGTTAAAATTATAAGGATTCAGATCAGCTTTTAATATAACTTTAGATGATGCACGAACTTTAGAAAACCACTGCTTCACAAGAGATTGCAAATTAACTCTCTTAGGGCATTTTATAATTATTCTATATCTATATTGATTCTTCAGTAGCATGATTGGAGAGGGCGCAGGACCTATTATTTCTGCAAATTGTTTTGGCGCCGATAACTTCAAACGATTCATAAATTCTATTATTGTACCCTCATCACTACTTTTACCATGAATGATGGCCATATTTGAAAAAGGGGGCATCTTTGCTATTTTTCTGTCTTCAATTTCTGATCTTAAAAATTCATCTCTACTGCCATTTGTAATGCTTTTTAACAAATAATTATTCATATCATATGATTGAATAAATGCTTTTCCAGCGCCAGATTTTCTTCCAGCTCTACCCATGACTTGTAAAAAAAGCTGATACATACGCTCTACGCATCTAAAATCTCCGCTTATATCTTGAAAATCACCATCTATAATACCAACACAATCTAAAGAATCAAAATTAAGACCTTTTGTAACTACTTGAGTGCCAATAATTATATCTACTTTATGATTTTTAATTGCATTAAAAATTTGCTGAATCTTACGCTCACTAGATAAAACCTCACTTGTTAGAACGCAAATTCTTGCTTCGGGAAAAATCTTTGAAATATCTTCTTCAATTCTATCTATTCCAACTCCAACGTGAGTCATTCCATTATATCCGCAAGAATTGCATATTTTGCTAATTCCTTGCGTATCCCCACAATAATGACAAAGCATGCGATTTATTTTTTTATGCAATACCAACGATACACTACAGGCTTTGCACGTGACTTTTTCTAAGCATCTTGGGCAAAGTGTTGTTGGAGCATAGCCTTTTCTATTTAAAAATAACAAACTTTGCTTACCATTTTCTAGTGCGCCTTTTAATTCTAAATATAGAGCATTAGAAAGCCATCGATAAGAAGGCATAGTACCTTTTTTCATATCTATTATTTTTAATGCAGGAAGAGGCGCAAGATGAAATCGATTTATTAATTGAATATGTTTATATTTCTCAATCTGAATATTATAAAAACTTTCTACGGAAGGAGTTGCTGAAGAGAGAATAATTGGCAATTGCTCTATTTTAGATCGCACAACTGCCATGTCTCTCCCATGATATATAATTTTATCATCTTGTTTAAATGAGCTATCATGCTCTTCATCTACAACTATCATTTTTAAATTCTTAAATGGCAGAAGTAGTGCGCTACGAGCTCCAACAACAAGATCTGCTGCGCCCTCTACAATTGCGTACCATGCTTTGCATTTTTGCTTTTTAGTCATGCCAGAATGCCAACTATATATCTTGGAAGATTGAATATAGCGCATCATCATTTGCGTTGTATGTACACTCAGCGCTATTTCTGGAAGAAGTAGTAAACATTGACCGCCAGATGCAATAACACTTTTCATAGCTTTTGCGTATACTGCTGTTTTTCCAGAGCCAGTCACGCCATCTAAGACAATTACTTGATTTTGAGCGCAATACTGCTTTAACTCTTCAAATGCATTTTGCTGTTCATTTGAAAGATGAATATTGGAATGCTCTATTGCATGCTCTGTAACGTTATCGGTTGATTTTGTCCGGACATCTTCTGCATATGCGCCTATTGCAGATTTTAAAACAAGTCCAATTGGCGCCATGCTATATCTTGCAACATATTCCATAAAAGAAATAAAATCAGCTTTAAGCTTTGCTATTTTTAGTATGCACTTTATTTCTTTAGTTGCGTAATTTAAAGGCTTATCTTTTACTTGCTTAAATATGATGCCATTTAACATTTTACCTCTGAATGGAACTGTCACAAAAGATCCAATTTCAAGATTTTCTATGGATTTATAAGTAAATCCATAATTAAATGGCATCTGAAGCAAAACTTCATAGTAAAAGAAATCGCCTTGACTCAAGATTTCATATTAAAAACATTAACGCACCTTTATAATTTACTATAATCTATGTTGTGTATATTACCAGATAGATAGTAAGAAGCAAAAATCGCCATCACAAGATTACGCCTTACTTTTGCGCTTTCAACTCTTATTTCATGTAAATCTTGCTGAGCTCTTAACAGTTCGATTGTAGTTTTAGTACCCACCTCATATTCTGCTTGTGCACTGCTAAGCGCACTTTCTGCGAGATGTAAACCGTTTTGTATTGATTCAAGATTAGATCTTGCAACGCTCATTTGATTCCAGTATTCTATGGCTTTATTTTTCACTTTCTGCGTCATATTTTCCGCATCATTCATAGCTTTATTCATGCTATTTACGCTCTCCTTTACGCCAAGAGCATCTTGACCTCTGCTAAAAATAGGTACATTTAAAGCAATTGTCGCCCTAGACTCTTTACCTTCCAAATATTGATTGTTGTAAGGATATCCTGATTGCAGGCTCTTCTGTAGCTGAATACTCATAGAAGGAAAGAATTTAGATCTCGCAATTCCAACTGCAAATTTTGCAGCTTCAGCATTGAAATTAGATGCAAAAATTGCTGGATTATTTTGCATTACTGAAGACATAAAATTTTCAAAAGAAGAGAATTTATCTACTGCAAATAAGTTGATATCTTGAATATTTTTAGATGGAGCAGATATACCTATATAATATGCAAAATTTGATTCCGCAGTCTTAACATCTCCAAAAGCTTTATTTTTTGCAGTCACTGCTCTTGAAAGCTCATATTTGGCACGCTTTACATCTGTAATTGTAACATCTCCAAATTTAAATCTAGATTCAACTTTTAAAAGATTTGCGCTTGCAAGTTTTTCATTGCTAATACTGATGTCATAAATTTCTCTTGTAACTATAACTTCCTCATATTTATCAATTGCATTGAGAATGATATTTCCAACTGCATTTAAATATTGCATATTCGCTGCATTTAATGCGCTATTTGCACTTTTAATTGTAGCTATGCCAGACCCACCATTTAAAATCGAATAGCCAACGACAAGTGAGTGAGCATTTTGCTTCTTTGCTCTAGTTGCATCTATCAATGAATCTGCAGAAAATTGAGATTGCAGAGAAATTTCTGGGAGAAAAGATGCATAAGAAGAATTCTTCTTTATCTTTACAGCTTCAAGTTCATATCCTGCAGAAGCAATATCTAAATTATTTTGCATAGCAGAATCTATAACATCTTTAATAGTCATGGAATTTGCAATATCTAAGCAATAAAGCTGCAATAGAAATAAAACACTAATGATTCGCATATCTTGTGTTAAAAAATAAAATATAATTAAAA
>JAQCBG010000022.1 GCA_027621485.1 Pseudomonadota bacterium | reverse complement strand
GTATAAATAAGTATAAAATATATCAATTTATATTCAGTGTAATATCCAACAAGAAATTGTAAAGTGCATCATTTTCAGAAATTTCTCTACTATCATCAAAAATAAAAGTACAAGGTACTTCTGCAATATCATAACTTACAATCTCTTTAATGTTGATGATATAATAGAGCAATGCAGAAGCTGCAATTGCCACAGATAACATTGCAAGCTCATCAGAATCACTCCAAACTGCTACTTTTGCAGGCGCCTTTATCACATTATATTGTGTCATTATACCCTTAAACTTTTCACCAGCTTTGTATGCTAAATCACTTAATGGCATTACAAAATTCGCAATTCCTAGTAAGGATATTAAACCTATCAAATATAATGACACATTAAATAATGGCGCATTAAATAATAGCGCATTAACTAATGGCAATAATGGCGCATTAATTAATGGCGCATAAAAATAAGTGGGAGTAGAAGAAATTGGTATAAGATATGATGATAATAAATTATAAAAAATAGGAGCTGCAATGATAGCAGATATTGATCCGACCATAGGATTTATTAAAGCACCTAGAGACCATGAGCTAGTATCAGAAGGAGTATGTAGAGCATTAGTCTTTGTATAATCATGGGATAATAAAGTCGACACTCCCCCCTCACCAGATTGCAAAAATTGATTATCGCTCTCTTTTTGATGTTCTATCCCAAGCAACTTTAGATGTTCGAGTAAAAAAGAGAAGCTCTTACAGAACGATTCATTTAGTGAATGACATTGCTTCTTCTCATCTTCATTCAATGAGCTAGTATCAATCTTCTTTACCTCTAATCCTGAAGTCATCGCCATGGAGATTGCTTTAAACACAGATTCTTTTATCTCATTTAGATCATCTCTTCGTCCGGCGATATATTGCCCAATGGCACCATTAATATCTATTAAGTCAGCATAAAGACTACACTCAATCCTAGAAAGATTTTCTAAAGACGCTTTGCTGTCTATAGCGCCGCTTGTACTAGAATTTTGTGAATCCTTCATTGCATTAAATTGAATTTATCAAGCTTATGGAGAATAAATTCACAGACTCAACTAATTTAATGTAATTTACTAGTAAAGCTATGATAATAGAACTCATGACAATAGGACTATTTAGTATATTAAATCTATAATAATTTTCCATTTTACTGATATCATATCTATATTATTTCTTATCTTCTTGTCACGCACAAGATGAATATTTTATATCTTTTACAGCTCATATATTGTATATATTTGTAATTAGAGACTTTTGTTATTTTGTTTTATCTGTTTTATATTATCATTTTGTGTCTATTTACCTTCTCAATGAAAACATAGAGATTAAAAAATCCATAAAACTCTCTAGCGGACATTATAATCAGTTAAATGAAAGTAATGAGAATTCAATCATCATATCAATACATGCTCTTAGATATATTGTAGAGCAAATAAAGGATATACAAAACATCTGCTCTACTGATCAAGATTCAGATACTCAAAGCTTTAAAAAAAACAATGCAACAGAGCTGCAAACATTGCATTCTAAATTAAAATCTACCGCAAACATTAAAAAATTTCTCTTCAAAACAGATAAGGTATTGGAATTACTAAAGATATTTATTGATTCTTGTAGAGAATCTAATGCAATTGCTTTAGATGGCATATTAATCAAATGCTTTGATCAGCTGTATTTTGATGTTTTATTACTAAAATCTTCCGCAAATCAGAAACATATAATAGATGCACTACATCTTAGTGAGATTTTATTGCTTGCAATGGAAAATCATATAAAACGCATTAATCAAGAATATGAGAAGACAAATCAAAAAACAGAGAAATTGACAACAAAAGTAGACTGTCAGGTCACTTGCTGAAATTAGAAGTAGTTTAATGACCTTGCCATATGTACTTTCGCTTGGCAGTAACCAAGGAGATAAATTACAAAATCTTAGATATGGACTGTTTGAACTTCATCTATACATGCAGCTGAAAAATATAAAAATATCAAGTCTTTATCAATCAAACGCATTACTGCCAGCTGCGGCCCCAAATTCTTGGAATATAGATTATTATAACATATCTGTCTTTTTCTTTGCAGATTACATGCCAAAACAGATAATGAATATCATAAAATATATAGAATTTAAACTACATAGATATGGAAAAAGAGAGAAGTGGTCTCCTAGAGTTATAGATATAGATCTTTTAATTGCTGGAGATTTAATAATTGATTCAGAATTACTAAAAATCCCTCATCCAGAAATGCTCAATAGAGATTTTGTACTATTACCTTCTGCAGAGATAGCGCCAAATATTTCGCATCCTATTACAAAAAAGTACATAAAAGATTATGCAAAAAATTATGTCTTATCTAATAACTTAAGATTGATTCAAAAATCATGGATGTAAAAATTGTAGGTATTTTAAATATTACACCAGATTCATTTTCTGATGGTGGATTATACCTTAATGAGAATCTTGCGGTCGCTCAATTTAGAGCTTTAATTGAGGATGGCGCAGATATTGTAGATATTGGCGCCGTGTCTACGAATTATGATTCAGTAATACCATCTGAAGCAGAAGAAAGAGATAGATTGAATAGAATTTTAAAAGTTGTATCACGCGAATATGGAGCAAAAATCAGCATAGATACATTTAGACCTAAAATAGCGCAAGAAGCAATTGAGCTTGGTGTTTGTATGATAAATGACGTTACTGGTGGAAAGAATCCAGAAATGATGAGATTAATTGCAAAAAATCCACATGTGAAATATGTAATGATGTGCTCACTTTGCATACCCTCAAATAAAAAAATTAGAATGCAAAATAAGCAAGAGATATATAATCACGCAAATAAGATGATGCAAAATGCCATATCATATGGAATTCAACAAAATCAAATCATCATTGATCCTGGAATTGGATTTGTTAGTGATGCAGTGCTTTCGATTGATATAATAAAAAATATCTCATATTTTAAGAGCTTGAATGCTGCACTTTACATTGGTCACTCTAGGAAATCTTTTATGCGGGAACTTTTTAATAAAAGAGAAGATAATGATATAAGAGATATACAAACAATTGCAGCATCATTTTATCTCTCAATGCAAGAAATAAAATACCTAAGAGTGCATAACGTTAAATGGCACAAAAGCGCATTAGATTTACTAAATGCGCTTTTATAGCTATAATACAATGATAAGTATTATTTATCATATAAAGAAAAATCGACTTTTAAATATTCTTTTTATGACAAATCACCATGTTCCACTGTATTATATTCAAGGGTCGCTACAGTATCTTCGATTTCTTGGCAAGATGTATCATCTTGATTTTCTTTATCATATAGAACATCGTATGCCGCCATTCCCAGAGCAAGAGCACTCAATGCAACACCACCTGCAATTATATATTTGATATAGGGAGATTTCATGTCAGAAAGCCAAGATTTTTTTCCAGCACAAGGCACCTGACCCTGGAATACATAAGGAGAGATATTTTTATACAAAAAACCACCGACTCCAGTTGCAGCTGCCAATAACGCAGTGCCTGCACCAGCCCAAATATAGTTTGCACTACCGCTAAGCATATTAATACCTGATACTAGTGCTACTACTAATTCTACACCGTAATAGTATGACCCTCCTATTGCTGCCGCACCTGCAGTAAGAATAGCCGTTGGTACCAAGATTTTCTTTGAATACATAGTAATTTTTATTATAAAGATAAATTTTTTAAATAAAGACCTGCAAGATTTTACACACTAAGATCCTTTGACGCAAGCCGTATATCAGCATTCTTAAATACAAACACTGTTATTTTCAATCACATAATAATAATTTTCTACAGATGTAATAAGGTATACATGCAAAAGTTGTTTTATGATATAATCTCCATACAACTTAAACATATCAAAACTATAGCTTCATCCTCTATCAATAAATCAAAATGCGACATATCACTACATTAAATGAATGAGATACAATTCATTGATAACAAATAAAAAGCAATTGTTGTTATGAGTATATGTCTTTTTATAAATCTTAAAAAAACAAAATAATTCATGCAATATACTGAGTTTAAATTATTTTTTTATCTCTTTATTTATCGAATTTAAATCCAGCAGAAATTATTCTTAAATCTATAAACCTCATTTCAATTTGGGATATCTTGCTGAAATTCATGCACTTTTGATAATATTTAACCTCATAATTATTCAATCACTTTTTCTTTGCAAATGTTAAATTCTTCATTCTAGGAGTGTATTTTAAATAAAGAGATGGAGGCTCAAAATCCTTTGGCTTTATAGATAGAACAGATGTTATGTTTTTAATTACTCTACTAGCAATTGGCGCGGCAATTGCACCGCCTGTCACACGCATGTTATTTGCTTTATTCTTTTTTGCTGCATCTAAAGCAATAATAATTAAATACTTTGGCTCATTCATTGGAAATGCAACTGTTACAATTGATAAATTATGATTTTTATCGTAACGACCCTGTTTTATTTGCTCTGCGGTACCAGTTTTGCCTCCAACTAGATACCCAGGTACATTTGCAGATCTTGCGGTACCTTCTTTTGCAACTAAATATAAAATTTTTCTCATTATGATGGATGTTTTTTCACTCAATATTCTTTGAAACTGCAGCGAAACACCTTCCTTTGGAATAAAAATTGTAGGATCTACTAAAAAACCCCCATTCACAATTGCAGCAAAACTCTGAGCTAAATGTATTTGAGTAATGGCTATGCCATGTCCATAGCTTATCGTACTAGATCTTACACTATCCCAGCTATTTTCTTTTGGATGCAGTGTTCTTGCAACTTCTGGAATATTGCGTATTTTTTCCCGTTCTGCAATTTGACCTTCTAGAGTGTTGCATAATACATTATCATTATCTGCAAATTCTAATGTTTTCTTTGCGGCATTAGAATTGTTATTAATTATTCCAAATTTTTGAAAATATTCTCTTTGTTTTTTAATACCCATTTCATTAGCAACCCTAACTGCCCCTAAATTAGAGGAGTGTATTAAAATCTCTGGTACAGAAATCTGTTTTTCAAATTTCCTGCTGTAATCACTTACATTAAAATTTCCAAGCTGCACAGATTTAGCAATATTAAAGTAATCATTTATATCAATGCTACCTGCATCTAGAGCGGATGCAATTGTAATTGCTTTCATAACAGATCCCATCTCATACACACCTGATGTAGCTCTATTAAATAACTGATTAGGTTTTGCGCTACTAAGTAAATTAGGATTAAAATCAGGAAGACTTACAAGTGACAATACTTCTCCGGTATTCACATCTAAAATAATGCCAGATGCACTCTCTGCATCGTTTTCTATTATACTAGCACTTAATTCACTGCGCATTATATCTTGCAATCTAAAATCTAATGATAAATTAAGTGATCGATCTGGATTTTCCAATAAACGCTCATTTACAAGCTTTTCTGCGCCAGATATTCCAAAGTTATCTAGATCTGTATATCCAACTATATGAGAGAATAAGGATCCATGAGGATAAAATCTCTTTATATCGTTTATAAAATATATACCAGGTATTCCAAGATTATATATTTTTTGTTTATTTTTTGGACTTATATTTCTCACAACCCAAATAAATTCTTTTTTAGATTGCAGTCTATTAAGTAGAATTTTATAATCTATATTTATTGCGCTAGAGATAATTTTTGCTGCGAATTCTTTATCAATAATTTTTTTAGGATTTGCATATACAGAGAAAGATTTGATATCTGTAGCAATGAGTATGTTGTTACGATCTAATATATCTGCGCGCCTTTTACTTTGTATGATCTGATTTTCTTTGGTCATTTTAACGCTCTCTTCTGAAAAACTAAAGTCTATGATTTTGATTGCAATAATTATTAATAACAGAATACATATCGCAAAAAATAACTGCATCCTTATAATTGATTTTTTTATCATACCTCTCAATATACTCTATTCAAGATGCTCCATGATGCGCTTTTTTTCTATTGGTATTAATGCGAGGTATCTGGATGCAAGATCCTTAATTCTAGAAGAAGATGTAAGATATGCGAATTCAGCATTCAAGATATTTAGCTCGCTTTCTTTTTTTTCTAATTCTATCTCAAATTGTCTCGCTGCATTATATAAAGTATGCGTCTGAGATTTAGTAATAAAGAGACCAATTATAACGACAATATTGAGCAGCACGAGAACAATATTCAATATTTTTATATGCATTTTGTAATTACCCTTAATTTTGCAGAACGAGCTCTTGGATTATTTTGAATTTCTTTATAACTTGGCTTAATTACCTTTTTATTAAAATATGTAAATTTTTCATGATGACATTTGTCATGTTGCGTTTTACAATTTGAATATTTATTTATTTTGATCTTTTTTAAGCAAAATTCATTAAAAACTTTTTTTGCTATTCTATCTTCTTCAGAGTGAAAACTCACAACGGCTATATTTCCATTCTCTTTGATAAAATTATTGCATACGGAGCGTAATCCAGATTCTAATGAATCAAGTTCACTATTAACTTCTATTCTTATTGCTTGAAAAGTTTTCGTAGCAGGATGAATCTTGCCCCTTCTAAAAGATACAGATTCTACAATATCTGCAAGCTCTTTTGTTGTTTTGATTTCTGATTTTTCCCTAATCTCACATATGCGTCTTGAGATTTTTTTTGCATTTTGTTCGCCACCATAGTTATAAATTAAGCTTGATAAATCTTCAAAAGAATAATGATTTACAACATATCTTGCATTAATTTTTAAGTCTGATGACATTCGCATATCAAGATCTCCATTTTTTTGAAATGAAAATCCGCGCTTTGCATCGTCTATTTGCATAGAAGACATTCCAAGATCAAATACAACGCCATCAAATTTTGGCAGTGAAAGTAATTCAATATTTTTAAAATTCGTATTATGAAATTGAAATTCATTATAAAATTCCAGCTTTAATTGATTCGCATAGCGCTCAACATTAGCATCGCAATCTATTGCATGTAATGTACAATCTGCCGCAGATAAAATTGCTCTACTATATCCCCCAGCGCCAAATGTGCAATCTAGATATACCCCTCCGTCTTGTACATCTAAAGCAAACATCACTTCATCTAACATAACAGGAATATGAGGCCTGCTTTGTATTGAGTTCATGCTATTCATACTATCATATTAAATTTTATACTTTTATTTACAGCTATAAAACTTATAAGGAATACTGCATTTAATATCAATGTTAATGCAGGAATATATATCAATATATTTAAAATCAATTCCAAATGAAATATCGCTAGAAGTGTAATTCTCATACTTACCTACTAGCTTCTATAGTATAGGAAAAATATCTACATTAACAATGTAACATTATATTATCATAATGAAATTGAAATAGCATTAGTAATTATTTTAAAAATCAGGGCCCTTACTTTAAGCTGTAATTTAAGAATAGCATTTCCCCATCTCAAGACCCATAGAAACTTTGCAAGCTATATGAGAAAGATAGACTACGCGTATAATGATTAAAGTAATGTTATAGTAAAAATGAACGCGATCTTAAAAAATTATCTCTACGCAATATACATCTTTTAACTAAAATCAATATTAAGATTCCAATGAGACACGCATTTTTTCCATTGCTCTTACAATTATCTGCCTTACTCTCTCTTTTGAAATACCATGCAAGCCACTTAATTCTTCCAATGTTTTTGGATTATCTATTAAAAATCTAGATTGAATAATACTCTGCTCTCTTGCATTTAGATATGAAAGCACCTTCGATATTCGAGCTTTAATATCCTCTTCGTCTTGCTTTGCAATGACAAATTCCTCTGGATTTACCGCGCTATCATCTGGAATATTAGATATAATGGATGTAGCATCATCATTGGAAGATGATGCGGAATCTAAATCCATCACGTCAATGCTCCTTTCAAAATTTTCTATATTCTCTTTACTAACGCCCAGTTCTCTAACAAGCTCTCCGTCTTCATATGCATTATCTCCTAACTTCTGTTTTGCTTTACTTAAGTTAAAGAAAAGCTTCTTTTGCATTGCAGAAGCGCCAACTTTTAATTTAGACCAAGATTTTAAAATATAATCTTGAATGGAAGATCTAATCCACCACATAGCATATGTTGCAAGTCTGTAACCAAGATTTGGGTTGAATTTTTTTACTGCTTTCATTAACCCCAAGTTACCTTCTGATATTACATCAAGCATCGGCAAACCATAACCAGAAAATTTCATTGCGATTTTTACAACAAGTCTTAAATGAGATGTTACTAACGCATGTGCAGCACTTACATCTCCATCTTTATAAAGCAACATTGCAAATTCATTTTCTTGCTCATACGAAAGCACTGGGATGGCATTTACTTCTCTTATATAGCAAGATAAATTACCGTCAATAATTGCAGATGATAAATTCAAAACA